>JBNKDZ010000453.1:0-3695 GCA_050288525.1 Cyclobacteriaceae bacterium | reverse complement strand
CTACCAATGCAGGCACATTGGCAGATACAACACCCCACATACGGTTATTTGTTGTGATCACTACATCATACGAATCAATGCTTTGTAAAGAAAGAGCAGGTAGTGAATCAAATGGATATACTACCGCATTTATATCTTCGAATGCATCCAGAATACGCTCCAGGTCCGATACATCTTCATCAGGTGTAAGGATCAGGACATCCAATTCTTCCTCAAGACGTGTAACACCTTTCGCCGAATAGCTTATAGGATCTGTTTTTCCTGATCTTTGCTTAAAGTCTGATGAATACATGTGTTCTTTTTGGGAAGCGCTAATATTTATTTCTACATCCTGACTAAGTGATACAAAACCTGAAACTGCCTTTAATGTATATTTCAGATCTGTAACACCCATGTTTGACACATACAAGGATGCTGAAGTAGTATCTCCCATTTCCATAGCCACAGAAAATGAATCCGGGGCAATAACAGCTACAGGTGGTTCAAAACTATCTCCATAGAGCGGGATCGTCAGGGCAGGATGCTCCTGATCATTGCTGGCTATTGTCAGGACACCATCAATATTGCCAATTTCTGAAGGGACAAAATGGACATCCTGACTGTAGGTTTTAAATGGCATGACCACAATCATTGAATCAACAGGATCCGTATAGAAACCTGCCGAATCAATGGTGATATCATCAATAACCAGAATTTCGGTACCCTCATTGGAAACTGTCAACGTAACTGTGGCTGTATCACCGGCAAAGGTATTTGGAAATGTGATGGTATCAGAACTCACGGATATTACCGGGCTACCGGTGCCAGTTACATTCAGGGTAACCGGAAGAATAACCTCCGGATTGGCCGGATCGTTGTTGACCATAAATATTTGATTGGAATAAGTTCCTCCGTACAATTTGGCTGCATCAAGTGTAATGTTCAAATCCACACTGCTTCCGGGTTCCACAATTGCATAAAGCAGATCCGAAGATAAAAACGCATAACGGTCAATATCCCCGTCAAACATTTTCAGATCATCCATATAAAGCCTGCTACCTGGTGTTTCGCAATACGAAAGCAATACAAGCTGTTGTACATTAAGCGCATACGCACCTGCCGTTATTACTTCTTCATCGTTCAGATACAATGTATAGGTTTGTTGCACTTTATCTACTGTCATTTTTACATCCACATATCCTTCCGGAAAGGATAGTCCTAATGACACATAACCATCTTGAAAAGCATCAAGATAAGTTATGGATCTATCCGGATTAATTATAATATAGGTCACTACCGTATTTTCATAAGGTGACTGGGGAACGATACACCATGTTGTTCCACTATCAGGAACATTTATCTTAGTTTGAAAAGAAGAAATATCTTCCATCCCCGGAGCATGCGAAGGAGAAAATAATAGTGCATATTCTTCTCCTGACGGCAATGTCACTACCTCTCCTTTCAAATGCTGTTGTCCGCTCTGAGGCAGCTCATCGGATATGGTAAACACTCCAAAATCACCGCTCCATCCTTGTTGACCGTCAATATCCCCTAATTCAAAATCTTCAAAGTCCGTTTCGTATTGGGTGACATTCCCGTATAATTTGGAATTCAGTTTCCGGGCGTTCTTCTTCTCAGGCACAAAAGCACGTATGCTGATATCTCCAACCATACCGGATGCAGGTATCTCCCTTTTTGGATATAAAATATTATCTGCTAAAACTCTTGCAGATGATGTCGGAGGGGAGAATTCAGTCGATCCGAATGCAAGGCTAAATTCAAGCGGGCCTGCTCCTTCATTTGAAACAGTAACGGTCCTGGTTTCCGTCTCTCCTGTGGTGAGATCTGAATCAATGGATGCCGGATTTACTGCTATTACAGGAGGCTCCAACGTAAAAGATGATGCCACATTGGATATTCCGGAAGAATTCCCGAAAAGATCCACGGATTTAATGGCTACATAATAGGTCGTTGAAGGATCCAGTCCTTCTATAACAAATGTTTCTGTCTTACCAGCCAAAGAAGCTTTCACCCCACCAGAGGCAACCTGAATTGCCATTTCAAAGTTGCCCTCATCAATTATGCTGGTGCTATACCTGATATCATAAAGACTGGCTGAACCATTACCGGGATCTGATGGCGCGGTCCACTGCAATGTCAGGGTGGACAATGAAGCATCTGTAACCAAAAGGTCTGTTATGTCTTCAGGTGGTGTACCATCATTATCCTGCAACGCATTGAAAGCATTAAGCCTTCCTGAGCCCAGAAACTCTAATCCGGGCAACGGGTCTGTGGTTTGTACCAACCTGTCCCATACCTGATTCGGACTTATATTTCCTTTATATTTTGAAATAATTAAAGCTGCCACCCCCGACACATGTGGACATGCCATGGATGTACCTGTCAGATAATCATAACTATTTCCCGGCATCGTGCTCAGGATATTCACTCCCGGAGCAGACAATTCCACCCAGTCTCCCCGGTTGCTACCCTTATATTCTTTATCGTTATGATCTGTGCCACCAACAGCAATTACCTGGTCATAAAATGCCGGATAAAAATGTTCATATGATCCATCATTTCCCGCAGCAAATATGACAATACCTCCCTGCATCGGTCCGACCGGATTTCCATTCGCATCATATCCTGCTTCAGCAATAAAATAATCAATGGCATCCAGCACTGCCTGTTCATAATAATTCGGATCTTCATATCCCCAGCTGTTTTGAGAAATAACAGCCCCGTTGTCAGCGGCATAAACATATGTATCTTCAAAATTTCCAGTGCTGGTGCCTCCGAAAGCTGCCAGTGACATAAGACGGACACCATCTCCGGAGCCTGTCCCTCCGGCAATACCTGCGATACCTACACCATTATTTGTAGAAGCGGCAATGGTACCACCAACGTGTGTGCCATGAAAACCAGGGGCTATGAAAGGGGATTCATCTCCAAAGCCGTACCCGTGAATATCGTCAATATAACCGTTGTTATCATCATCAATACCATTTCCAGGTATTTCGTCCCAATTGGTCCACATATTAGCAGCCAGGTCTTCATGGGTATAATCAATCCCCTGATCCGTTACGGCAACGATCACGCTGGTATCTCCGGTTTCGATACCCCAGGCTTGCAGGATGCTGATGTCAGCACCTGTTGTGCCACCTGACTGACCGGTATTATCCAGATCCCACTGACTCGGGAAGATCGGATCATCCGGATATTCTGTCAGGGAACCTGATAGTCGCTTTTTCTTATACACCGGCTCAACCAGTTGCGCGCCATTAACTGTATTAAAAAATGCCATGGCTTTGGATACTTCCATGGATTTGTCATAGGTAATTTCATACCATAGATGCAGCCCGTATTTGCGGTGTTTGGCTTCGTATTTTCCGGCAGGGCGAAAAACCCGCTTATAATTCAATATCCTGGTATTATTGAAAGCATTTACCAGGGAAGCGTCTTTTAAGGACCCTATCGTTTTTTTTCCTTCTGCTGCTTCCAGAAGGGCAGCCTTTTCTGGTGTGAATTTAATCCGGATCACACCTTCCCGTACATTTTTAGGTGTGTTTTGTGCATGTGTATTCACGGCAAACATTACCACGAATAAAATCAAAGCAACAAAACACCATAGTTTAGTGGTAAATCTGTGCATGTTGTGTGTAGTTAGTTATTATTTAGATCACTGTTAAGAATTAAAAAGACCTAAATTTTAAAAT
>JBNKDZ010000452.1:0-2679 GCA_050288525.1 Cyclobacteriaceae bacterium | reverse complement strand
GGATCGCTTAGTGGTTCCTGACCTATTCTCATATAAAAATACCCCAGTGTAGCAATTTTAAAAGGCTCGAAAAACACATCCGGCTTAATTTCGAAATCCTGACTACATCCTACACCTTCGATCGCAATTCTATATTTCCCTTCCATAGTAACCTCTGTAAAATCAACAATATGAACGTCACATCTGGTAAGGTTGAAATTCCAATTATCCATACCGTTGCTTCTCCAGAATTGCACCTCTCCAATTTCCTGAGAGGTTTTGGAATCTACATTATACAGATAGGCTTTATTGCCGGCAAAACCTGAATAATCTCTTGCTCCACCATCTCCCATCCATAGGTATAAGTCAGCGGATTTCTTTACGGATTCGGTAATATATCCGTTTAAGTTCACATGAATAGCTTCTGTATTAGATTCAAATATATCAAATGTCAGAGTTTCGGATAATGCAGAGCCAGCCACTGATGCATTTATTTGAACGGTATAGGTTCTGCCCTGCACCATTGAGTAGGGTAACCGGAGATATATAAAATGCTCAAGGGTATAGTCATGAGTGTTCCAGGTAATTTCTTTCATACCATTAACCTTGGTTTTCCTGTGACAGCCCGAGACAATTACACCTGCAGTTCCGTAAGCCGGATCATCCGGGGAAGAAATACGGAAATTGGTGTTTAAAACCGCTTGTGATGTGTTTAATGCAGGATTATAAGATTCTACCCTGTCATTAGTACCATCATTACAAAGAGAGAGGTAAAGACAACTACTTGTTGGACTCTCTGAAAATATCACTTCTCCATCCAGAAAATGAAGCATTAGATAATCTTTGTCAACTACTTTAACTTCTGCAAGTTTGCTTGCACTGGTGTACGTATAGGATAATGATAATGTAATTACCAGAAATAGGAAAATTCCGAACCGCATGTTAGTCAAAAGTTAGATTTGAAAATATATGAATCAAAAAATGATTAACGAAAATACCGGATTTTTATTATTTATTCATATTACAAATGATATAAATTCAATAAATGTACTTATTTCCGTTAATTCGTATTAAAAATTAACATGTATAGGGTGACAGATAAATCTCATAGAAGGCATTTGCAAATATAATAGAATAAAAAGCCGGTATTTAAATTTTAACAAATCACCGGCTTTTTTGGCTATTTTTTTATGACTTTGAATACAGCTTTATCGTTCTTTGATAAGATAGTGATAAAATATATTCCGTCTGGCTTATCAATATCAACATCCAGAATTTGTTTGTTTATAAACCGGAATTTCTTTACTAATCTACCATACACATCACGTATTTCAGCGATTGCTTCGGAGTGCGTTTTCCCCAAATCGATGCTTATGTTTCCTTTTGTTGGATTCGGATATGCATTTATCTCCTCAACAAACGTATTTTCAGTAAGGCCTGTAATATTTATTACATAACAATCCGTTGTGTCTATACATCCGTTTTGTGTGATTTTGACAGCATATGAGCCGTCAATATCCGGTATAAATGATTGACTTGTAGCATCCTCAACTGGTTGATAATCTGAACTGCAGTTTAGCCATTGATAAGCAGCACCTGATTCATTTGCTCTCAGCGTAATACCTGTTTGTGATACTGTTTTATCAATTGTATATATTGTTAAATGAAGAGAAACAACACTATCACATCCATTTGAGGCTCCTCCTATATAGGTATATGTTGCCGAATTATTACTTTCCGTATAGGTGTTCCCGTCAATCCAGGTATACGGGCCACAGGATGAAATGACATCTGTTCCACTTGCAGGTTGCAGTACCATAAGATGTAATGTTACAGTGCTGTCACATCCATTTGAAGCTCCTCCGACATAGGTATATGTCGCCGAATTATTACTTTCTGTATACAAGTTTCCGTCAATCCAGGTATATGGGCCACAGGAAGATACGATATCTGTACCAGATGCCGGCTGTAATACAGTAAGGTGAATTGTAATTACGCTGTCGCATCCAAGTGAATTGGATAAGGTATCATAATATATTCCCGATTCGGAGTATGTATATAAATTACTGGGAGAAGTGAAACTTCCGCAGACGGACCGGGTAATTTCTGATGATGAATTCCCTTTCACCACAATAGAGGCTGTAACGGTACTGTCTTCCATAGTGGTCATATCCGTTATCGTCATACTGACCAGATATATGCCGGGGTCATAATAAATATGGGATGGTTCAGGAGAAGAATCGGTTGTTCCATCACCAAAATCCCATTCGTATTTGTCTCCGTCAATACTTTTATCCTTAAATGTCACCTCAGTTGAATCGCAATTGGCATTCGTAGTATACGAAAAGTCAGCTACTGGTAGAGACTTTTTCTCAAACGTTTCAGATTTTACTATGCTCCATTTACCGCTTGCATCTTTAAACTGATAATGCAGGGTATGATCTCCCTTGGGGATGCTACGCATATCAAGGTTGTCAGTGATAACATACTGTTCCATAGGTGTTTCCATAGGTGTGTACGTAACATTGTTATAATCATCATCCAACCAGTATTTAATCGCTGAGATGGTATTATTTGTTATCTGACTTCCTGATTTATAAAATATCTTGCATAATGTACTACTGAAGATTCCGGATCCGTCGAGATATCTGATATTTAATACATTGATACCTTCAGGGAGGTCTGATACATCGATATTTT
>JBNKDZ010000451.1:0-11336 GCA_050288525.1 Cyclobacteriaceae bacterium | reverse complement strand
TGTTGTGGGAATGTTGATAAAGTCGATCCCTCGTTTGTACGTAGTAGCACAGAAACCTCCCATATCACCAATCACACCTCCGCCAAGATTTACCAACAGAGACTTTCTGTCAAACGAAAGGTCTGTGAGAGCTCCCCATATTGACTGGCAGGTATCAAGGTTTTTTTCTTCTTCACCACTTTTTATTTCAATAAGCTGATGTTTTGGCAGCGCTTTTTCAATTACCGGATAGCAGCAAGCTCTTATATTTTCATCAACCAATACGCCTACAAGCGAATAGGTATTTTCTTCAAAAAATCCGGAGAGGCTTTCTAAAATATTCGTAGTCGGGACAATATTATCAGGGAGTTTCATTTAATCGTTTGTTGTTGTTGTATTCATAATTACATCCTGCCTCCTTATTGAAGCGTCATGGATCAGTTTGAACAAGTCCCACATAAATTCTGCATTCAGGCCTAACTCTTCGGCCCATTTTGTTCTCGTATCCGACATTTCCTGCCATCGGCTTTTCTGGAATACCGTAACATTATTTGTTTTCTTAAATTCTCCGATTTTCTCCACCAGTTCCATCCGTTGGGCAATAAGTTCAAAAAACTCTCTGTCGACATGATCAATCTGGCCACGTAATTCCTCCAGATGTGTGATAAAATCCTTATCCTCGGATGTTGAAGCTCTGAATTTCAGATTTTTCAACATACTTCCCAACATATCAGGAGTAATTTGTTGAGCAGCATCACTCCATGCATTTTGCGGATCGCGGTGTGTTTCAATGATCAGACCGTCATAATCCAGGTCAATAGCTTTCTGGGACAATTCAAAAATATAATCACGAACGCCGCTTATATGGCTTGGGTCACAGATCAGAGGGATATTATTCAGCTTTCTCTTCAGCTCAAGCGGAATTTGCCACATTGGCAGGTTCCGGTATTTCGTCTGTTTAAAGGAAGAGAATCCCCGGTGAATAGCCCCGATTTTTGTAAGCCCGACATTAGACAGGCGTTCGATAGCCCCCATCCACAACGCCAGATCAGGATTGATCGGATTTTTCACAAGTACAGGTACGTCAGCCCCCCGGAGAGCTTCAGCGATTTCCTGAACAGTAAATGGATTTGTTGTAGATCTGGCTCCTATCCAAAGCATATCTACATGATGTTTCAAAGCTTCATAAACATGTTTCGGGTTCGCCACTTCAACAGCAAATTTCAACCCAGTCTCCTTTTTAACTGTCTGTATCCACCGCAATGCTTCTTCTCCGATACCTTCAAAATTATTCGGACGGGTGCGGGGCTTCCAGATCCCTGCGCGTATAATATTTATGCCAAGCTCTTTAATCCCTTTACTGGTTTCCAGCAATTGTTCTTCAGTCTCTGCACTGCACGGTCCGGCAATTACTGCAGGCTTTTCAAGACCAACTCCCCAATCCTTCAACGTTTCTATTTTCATTTTGATGTTTTTGTATTCACACAAATATGTTAACTTAATGTCTAATGCAATGTTTTGTTAATCGGACAAATAGCAAGAATATTAATTAAGGACAATGAGCTCAAAACCTCTCTCATTTTCAGATACTTCCATTGCATATTCTTATAAAACAGATTATGCATTAAAAAAAAGCTATCTATTATTTTCTTCTATCAGCAATCCCTTTTTTTCAAAACTGGGCACAAATATCGTGAAATTAGGTTTGAAATTAAAAATCCCGATAAAAGGAATTATCAAAAACACCATCTTTAATCAGTTTTGCGGGGGTGAATCGATCGAAAAATGCGAAAAAACCATTCAATTGCTTGCCCGGCATGGTATAGGCACCATCCTTGATTATGCTGTTGAAAGTGCTTCAGGCAAATTAAATTATGATTTAATATGTATGGAGATCCTTAAGACTGTCGACCGGGCCATCGATGATACGAATATTCCGTTTTGTGTCTTTAAACCATCAGGAATAAGTTCTGTAAAGCTTTTAGAAAAAGTAGGGCAACAAGAAACACTGTCTGATTCAGAACTATCCGAATATGCACAAACCAAAAAACGGTTTCATTCCATTGCTGAAAAATGTGCCCGTTATAATGTCAGATTGTTTATTGACAGTGAGCACAGCTGGTACCAAAAGCCAGTGGATGATATTGCGTTGCAACTGATGCAGTCATTTAATAAAGAAATTGCCGTTGTGCACAATACATATCAGTTATATAGAAAAAATATGCTGAATACACTGAAAGAGCACTTACAGATAGCAAAAAAAGGGAAATTTATCCTTGGAGTAAAACTGGTGCGCGGAGCCTATATGGAAATCGAAAGGGAGATGGCGATGTATAAACGCTATCCGGACCCGATCATGCCTGTAAAAACTGCTACCGACGAACAATACAATGAAGCTCAGAAATTCTGTCTGGAAAATATTCAAAGCATCAGTATGTGTTCCGGATCACACAATGAAACCTCAAACATGCTGCTCACCAAATGGATGAAGGATAAAAACATTCATCCTTCCGATCCCCGGATATGGTTTGCTCAATTATATGGCATGGGAGACAACATTTCATTTAACCTCGCCAATGCCGGATACAATGTTGTTAAATATGTCCCTTATGGCCCTGTCAAATCAGTTTTACCTTATCTTTTTCGGAGGGCTGAAGAAAACACCTCCATTGTCGGACACAGCAGCCGTGAATTGGAACTGATAAAAATGGAGTTGAAACGGAGAAGAACATGATCCAGAGAACACCCGAATTGTCTGATCAAATTCGGATTTCGTTCTGAAAGAATTTCCCGATTATCGAAATTAATTCATCATGTAATCTCCAATGGTTTTTTGAATACCATTTTTATACCTATTTTTGCACTCCAAAAAAAAACAAGTGTCTTATGCAACTCAGTGAACAAGAACTAAGAAGAAGGGAAGAAAAAGCCGAATTGGAAAAACTGGGCATCAATCCCTATCCTTCTGAGCTGTTTGAAGTGAATGTTACGACAAAAGATATTCACGCTAACTACGAAAAACAAAAAACCGATTATAAAAACATATCCATTGCCGGCCGGCTGATGAGCCGCAGGATTATGGGTTCAGCCTCATTTGCTGAAATTCAGGATGCATTCGGCAAAATACAGGTGTATATTCGTAGAGATGACATTTGTGAAGGAGAGGATAAAACACTTTATAATACTGTATTCAAAAAATTGCTGGATATAGGAGATATCATCGGAATCAGGGGGTATGTATTTACGACTCAGACAGGCGAGATTTCCATTTATGCCAATGAACTCACCCTGTTGACGAAATCGTTAAAACCATTACCTGTCGTAAAGACAAGTAAAGACGATCAAGGCAACGAGGTTACCCACGATGCCTTTTCTGATCCTGAAATGCGATACCGTCAAAGATATGTTGACCTTATCGTCAATCCGGAAGTTCGTGAAACGTTTAAAAAACGTACTGCCATGGTCAATTCGATGCGGCAGTATCTGAACAACAAGGGATATCTTGAGGTAGAAACCCCGATATTGCAACCATTGTATGGTGGTGCAGCGGCCAAACCTTTTAAAACCCATCACAACACCCTTGACATGACCTTATATCTGAGGATAGCCAATGAGTTATATCTGAAGCGTCTGATTGTTGGTGGTTTTGACGGAGTTTATGAATTTTCGAAAGACTTCAGGAATGAGGGTATGTCGAGGTTTCACAATCCTGAATTTACCCAGGTAGAATTGTATGTGGCGTACAAGGATTATAACTGGATGATGGACCTTGTTGAAGAAATGGTTGAGAAAATAGCTATGGATCTGCATGGCAGTACCGAAGTTAACGTTGGTGCGCATGTGATCAACTTTCAGCGTCCCTGGAAAAGATTTACGATGTTCGAGGCTATAGAACACTTTACCGGGATAGATATCTCTGAAATGAATGAAACGCAACTGGCTGATACGGCGAAAAATCTCAATGTCCCGATTGATGAGACGATGGGTAAAGGCAAGATTATTGATGAGATATTCGGAGAAAAATGTGAATCAAACCTGATACAGCCGACTTTTATTACAGATTACCCGGTTGAGATGTCTCCTCTGGCGAAAAAGCACCGATCAAAAGAGGGTCTCGTTGAGCGTTTTGAGGCGATTTGTAATGGGAAAGAAATTTGTAATGCCTTTTCAGAGCTCAATGATCCTATTGATCAGAGAGAACGATTTGAATCACAACTTGAATTGGGCAAAAGAGGTGATGAAGAAGCCATGGTTTTGGATGAAGACTTTTTAAGAGCTCTCGAATATGGGATGCCTCCTACTGCAGGACTTGGGATCGGGATAGACCGGTTGGCAATGGTTATGACAAATTCCAATTCGATACAGGATGTCATCTTCTTCCCTCAAATGAAACCGGAGAAAAAAGCTCCCAAACCTGAAAATGATCTTCATAAAGTTATCAGAGAAGAGTTGGTCCCGGTTATCCAAAAATTAGGGCTCAACACTTTGGAAGAATTGAGGGCAGTCAAGGACACGAAACTCTTTAACGATGTCTGCGGAATGCGTAAAAAGATGAAACTTGACATAAAAAATCCTTCTATTGAGGAGGTAAAGACCTGGTATGAATAACCTTTAAAAACAATGAGCAAGACTTTAGAAAGTTAAACCTATTGCCTTGCTCACTGTTTGATAACATATATTTTTATTCCTTCATAATCTCTATTTCTACGCGGATATTTCTGGCAGCCATCGGATCATTTTTATCATACAACATCTTCTTTCCTCCCCAGCCTTCCAGTTTCATTCGTTTTGCGCTGATCCCCTGAGATATCAGCCAGTTTCTGATCACTTCTGCCCGTTGTTCCGAGAGTTCCTTTGCAGATCCCTGAGATTCAATATTGTCATCAGAAACCTCAAAAAAGCGTGTATCTCCCTTAGCCAGCTTAATGATTTTCCCCGGTGCATTACCATTTGTATGTCCATGGATAGTTATTTCAAGATTCTCATTTTCCTTAAGCATATCCAGCAAACTGTTCAACTCAAATTTTGATTCAGGTTTCATGATAGCAGCATCATTGTAAAAATAGACCTGATACATGGTAAGGATATCACCTACCTTATGCCGTAATAATTCAAACGTAACTACTGTCACATCCCCTTCTCTGTGAAACTGGTTGCTATATTGTGATGACATCGGATCATCAATAACAAAATCAACCTGTTGTTTAACATATCCGAAAATATCGCATAATGCTATAACCCTTTTTGAGACAGTAGATGGTGCTTCAAGATAATGAAGTGTATTAGTACTAACACTTTGCATTGCTTTACTTCTGTCAGCATCAATTATCTGAACATAGCCGGGAACCTCTTTGTAAGTAGTAGAGCTAACTACATTAAACTGATATTTATAGGTTTCTCCATCTGGTGGCTGAATATCCTCCGGTACAGGAATTTCTTCTTCCGGCTCCGGTTCGGTAACATCCTCAAGGATCAGTTCCGTCGGTTTCTGAGAAATATATTGTTGCGCAGGACGGTACTCCTGTTGAGGGCCAAGATCATCTATGTCAATTCCAATATACAGGAGCCATGCATCATGAAACCTGGAAGATGCCCTGTGCTCGGTTCTTTTTCGCCTGGCAGTTTCAATGTCATCAGGTGTATAATACGTGTATACATACAACATACTATTTGAGGCTCTTCTTCCCAAACTTGCTGAAACGCCCTGCGATTTTATTCTTCCCAAATATTTTTGCGCATTATATTCCACCTGAAATACTCCTACAATAAGGTATATTCCATCCTTAAGTGTTGGAACACTCTGAACTTCATTATTGCTAATGATCTCGCTTCGAGCAGGAGTTACATAGGAAAACAATACAAATAATAAGAGAGCAGGGAAGGTTTTTAAAATAAAGATCCTCCCTTCTTTAAGTCGAATTCTAAACATAATGCGCTATTATAGCTTTACCATCTGTGTTTTATACTACCGGTATTTTGCCCTTGAAAAGCTACCGGTTAATACATAAGTCAGTTTAAAACTTGTAACTATGTATATATCTTTATCTGTTGAAAATCCTCTGTTGTTATCTGGATGATTATCACTTCCATAACCTGGAACAACCCGGTATGTTTCACCATTAAACCGGGAAGTATAAACTTCACGTCTTGTACCTATGATATTATTTAAATCACGCGATTCACCTGAAATAACGTCATTTGTTTCATTGGATCGGTCAGACATAGCCCTTGCCAATTCACTGTCCAACGCTCCTAAATCAACATACATGCCACTCACATCATCAATATAATCCGTAAACAGATATCTGTAACCAATCTCAAACTCAAAATCAAAACGTTTATCCAACCGTACTCTGGCTCCAATTCCAAAAGGAATAGAGACCTGGATTGTACCATATGGATCTACATTATAATGCTCACTATTCTGACCTTCCGTCCCTAAAGGCCTGAGCGCCACCCATTGTCCGGCTTCCGGCAAAGCGGCTCCTGTCTTATCAACATCAGGAGCCATTGCTTTAGGATTATGATGAAAAACAGCAACTCCTGCAAATATATAAGGTGTAAAATCCACCCTGTTCAGAAATGTTCCATGATTCCCATACAAATCATATTGTCCGACAATGGCCAGTTCTTTAATATCATTTCTGAAATGTAAATTTCGCACATATCGGAATACTCCACTTTCACTATCCTCCGGATCAGCAGATTCAAAATCTCCTCCACGCAACCTGCCCCAACTTAAACTGGCCCGTAAGGTAAGATTAGGCGTATACCTGTAGCCAAGGTACAAGCCAATTGAAGGTCTGGTAAATGACAGGTCTGTACTTGTGATCTGAGACTTTGGAGCCAGATCACCAAAGTAATTCATGGCATTCAAACTGATACCTCCGATAATATATCTTTTATTCTTATCAAAGTGGATTGACCCTCCTTTATAGGTGGATATTCTACGGTTTTTCTTTTTCAAATAGCTTTTTCTTCGCTGAGCATTGGCATCAGAATACACAAATAACATTATCAGGATCATTGAGACCCCGAATATTTTACCTATCAATTTCGATATTTTCAATTTTTTCAATTTTTTTTCAATTTAATGAATACTTAAATTAAAAAATAAATAAAAACTGTAGAATAATATATAAAAAAAAGTATAACAAATATAAGGTTTTACCGGAAATTTCAATAAAAACAGTTTAATACCTTATAAAAAAACCTCAACTGGATTTTTAATTGTCGTACCAGCTTCGTTGTTTATTCACTTTAAGATCCTGTAACAGAGATGATTTGGCATTTATAGTGAGGTTATATGATTCATATCTGCCAAAAGGTGTCCAGGTGAAGTTCATCTGCCAGCAATGCAGATCCCTGGATACCCCGAAATTTGTCTGGGTAAATTTCTTGCTTTCAAAGTCAAAACCTGAACTGAAGTTCATGTTCCACTTTTGGGTAAGCTTTACATTTCCGCTAAAAGTCAGAGATTGGATTATTCGTGCTTGTTCATGACCGGATCTTGAATAATTAATATTGTAATTGAACCTGAAGTCCCACGGGATATTAAAATCGACATACAGTTCCGGGTTGTTTTTTATATATGCTCGTTCAAGTTCTTCTTCCGGTGTCAGAGGTCCTGATTCATCATCTAATTTGTTTTGTTTTTCTCTGGCTTTAGGATTCAGGCTCATCCCCATGGAAAGGCTCGCTCTGGAAACCTGTCCCAAACCTTTTCCCACATCCCAGGTGTAGATATTTCGCTTTGTCTGATAATATTTTTTCTCTCCGCCTGAGGTTGTTCCAATACTATCCAGTTGCCAGTAATACGGATCGATGGTCCAGTTTAGGCTGATATTTAATTTCTTGTTCAATAAACGCGTACGGGTACTCATTTTGAAAGGGGCAAGTTTAAAGGAATCCGCCAGAAAATTATAGCTTGAACTCATTGAAAGGTTATCAATAATGGTGATTTTACGGGCTTTGTCGGTAGTATCACTTTTCGATCGTACTTTCATCTCAATATTATTTGAAAGACTGAAGGACATACTGGCGTTCCTTCCTGAGTTTGGCACTCCGTACACGAAATCATTAAATTTGGACAATTTTTTCATGTTACCAAGAGAATCCGTCTGGACTTCCTGATAATAGCCAAACCTGTCAGCAGAGAAATCAGGCGTGTAGCTAACACCAACAGATGGAACAACTACATGTCGAATAGCCTGAATTTTCTTGTCCTTTCCAAAATTTACGGTCCCATACAGCCTGGTATTGAAAGAACCGGAAGTACTGTAGTTGTAAAGCCGGTTAAACTTCTGTAAGGTATCTATTCTGACAGCATTCTCTTCTTCATCCCATTCATAGCTAAGCTCCTTAAAATACCATATCTCCGAATAGCTGAAGCTGGGACTGAAGGTGATGTATTTAAAAAAATTCATGGAGGTTGAAACAGGAATCTGATGTTTCATCCCGTTCTTGGACCGCTTCCACAATTCATTAAAGCCCATATCTCCCAGAGGTACGATATCATTATTTTCCGGATCAAAACCAACGACATCAAATCCGGGATTTGAAATATTCTTATTGGTCATCCTGTTGGTCATGTTCATATTCCAGGAGAAACTGATTTTCTGGATCCAGTTCTTTGAAGAAGAGCTGCCGAATTTGAACGGATACTGCCTGCTCATATTCAAAGCCAGCTCAGGTAAAAGGAGATTCACCAGTCCTGTACTTACATTTTGTTGTAACCGGCTACTGGCACTCATACTGAATGGTGTACGTTTGAATGTTTTGGAAAATGAAATACTTGAATTAAATTCCTGGTTCAGGGTATTCCGGAGATCGAGCGATGGGTTATTCTGATTGTAAGAGGATGTACCGGCGCTTACTGACGCAGAAAACCGGCTGCTACCTTTTGACTGTGGTGTGTGATTCCAGTTTATCCAAAGATCATTTATTACGGTTGAATCACCTTCTCTGGTTGATTTTTGATTGTTGTACCTGACATTAAAATTTCCACCAAAGGCATATCGTTTCTTATATGTAGAAGCCACATTCAATCCCCAGCTACCTTTTGAATAAATCTCTCCCATCAGGTTAAGGTCGATATAATCACTAAGAGCGAAATAATAACCACCATTACGCAAATAGAACCCTCTTCTTCTTTCCTCTCCATAGGTTGGAAAAATGATCCCGGAAGATTTTTCTTTTGGTACCGGAAACATCCCGAAAGCAAATCCGATGGGTGTGGGTATCTCCTGTATTTTTAAAAAAAAGGGTCCAGATATTATTTTTTTCCCGGGTATTACCTTGATTCTTGATGCCTGAATGTGAAAATGTGGTTCTTCAAGGTTGCATGTTGTATATTTTGCGTTGGCGATATATAATTCATCACGCTGGTTTTTAAACACTTTTTCGCCATGCATAACGGCCTCTCCCTGCATGGTTACTACACCGTCGATCAAAGCTTTTTTTGTTTTAAAATTATACTTCATATTGTCCGTCTCATAGGTTTCGGAGCCATCTTTAAATTCGGGCTTTCCGATTTCTTTCCCTGTTGAGTCCGTTACGCTTTTAGCTGTAATTATATTTGAAGCATAATTTATATCTATGATGGCGGCTTTCAGTTCGATATCTCCATAGACAATTTTTGCGTTACCAAAAAGTTTGACTATCTGTCCGGTGACATCCATTTTTATCGAATCCGCAAAATAATTAATGGTCGTTTCGATATCTCCCTGAGCTTTTTTGGCACCTTTTATGTTTGTAGAATCAGAAGAAACTGAAACACTATCGGTATGTAGAGAATCCAAAAGGTTGGATTTCTCGGAAATGATGCCGTTATTGTCTTCATTTATACCCGTTTGTGCATTTAAAGTCGGGGCATACAATGAGAAAAAGACAACAAATATACTACAAAGATGTTTTATTTTTAATGCTCTATTTTTCAGTTTCACAGAAAAATGCTCAATTTTACAAAATGAAATGGTTTCAATAATAATTAATTGCAAAGTTGTGAAAAATATTGTTTTTACAATCGGTTTAATCGTCTTATTATTGATGAGTTCTTTTAATACCCTCGACAAAAGGGATTTAAAGATCAATACAATAATTATTGATGCAGGCCATGGAGGACACGATCCAGGTACTTCAGGGGCTATTTCAAAAGAAAAGGACATTGCTTTAAAAATTGCTTTAGAGCTTGGACAAACCATCAATAAATATTTAAAGGACGTAAAAGTAATCTATACCAGATCGGAAGACAAATTTATTCCGCTTGAAGAACGTGCACAATTGGCGAACAAAAACGGTGCCGATCTTTTTATTTCCATTCACTGCAACAGTCTTCCTGAAAAAACCAGTGAAACACGAAAACAATCTATTTATGGCACCGAAACCTATGTTATGGGAGCACATACTTCAGATGCCAATTTTGAAGTCGCCAAAAGAGAAAATTCGGTTATCCTGCTGGAAAAAGACAATCAGGAGACTTACGAAGGATTTGATCCAAAATCACCGGAATCATATATACTGTTCTCTATGTATCAAAATGCCCACATCATCAACAGTCTTAACATGGCTGATAAGGTTGAGCGACAATTTAAGGAAAGGGTCGGGAGAAACAGCAGAGGCGTGAAACAGGCCGGTTTTTGGGTACTCTACAGGACCTCCATGCCAAGTGTCTTAATTGAATGTGGGTATCTGAGTAATAAAAAAGAGGAGAAATATCTGAATGATGCACTGGGACAAACATACATCGCTTCAGGAATATTCAGAGCATTCAGAGATTATAAAAATGAAATGGAATCTTCAATCAACTAAAATATTTAATTGTGCAAGTATCAAAAGAGTTTAAAATCGGATTATTGGGCGTTATTGCTCTCGGATTGTTTTATTTTGGATTTAATTTTCTGAAAGGCATCGATTTTTTCTCTTCCACGAATAACTATTATGCCTTATATGATAACATCAACGGACTGACCATCTCAAATCCTGTGATCATAAACGGGTTAACAGTCGGCAGGGTCAGCAATATTGAGATCATTCAGGAAAAAAACAATCTCATTCTGGTTGAGATGAACATCAATGATGAGATACAAATAAAGAAAGGCACTGAAGCTAAACTGGCAAACCTGGATTTCCTGGGGAGTAAAGCGATCGAACTGATAATCAAAAATTCTTCAACCATACTTGAGGATGGTGACACATTGATCGGAAAAGTTGAACCCGGGATCACCGAATTCCTTAAAGAAAATGCCGGTCCGGTTGCTGATAATATCGGAGATCTTATCTCCAATCTGAATGCTGTACTAGAAAATTTAAACAAGAATTCGGAAGTAATAAACGCCACTCTCGCCAATTTTGAAGGC
>JBNKDZ010000450.1:0-18966 GCA_050288525.1 Cyclobacteriaceae bacterium | reverse complement strand
GTATGGAATCGGGAAGTCCTTTTCGCTATATTTTTTCTCAACCTCCTCTAAAATGGGCTTTTTATACAGTATTGTTGTCTGTAGTCCTTTTTTTTACCTTCAATTCAAAAAGACAACAAAGGATCATCCCGGTTATAAAGCCACTAACAAATACTACCCTGATTTTTATAAAGACTATATCAAGACTATATTTTGTTCAGAAAGATCACAGGGATCTGGCCCTAAAAAAGGCATTATACTTCACAGAATTCATCCGGGAGCATTTATATGTCGACACAAATGAAGATATTGAAGCTATAAGTGAAAAAGTAAGCCGAAGGGCAAATATAAATAAGGATATTATCCGCCGACATTTTCTTGAAATACAACGGATAACAGATGCTGCATCAATTTCAGCATCCGAGCTACAGACATTTACAGAACAAACTGATATAATTGTTAACAAGATTTTTAATTATAAAATATAATACATATGGAACTATCAAGTTCATTTGAGAGCCGGATAGAAATGAGTGGATTGAAGGAAAAAACAGATCTGATACGTAAGGAAGCGTCAGGTGTGGTTGTCGGGCAACGAAAAATGTTCGATCTCCTTCTTACGGCTATACTGGCAGACGGACACGTTTTGCTTGAAGGTGTTCCGGGAATAGCAAAGACCCTGTCCGCCAGGGTGATTGCCAAATTAATTGATGCCGGATTTTCACGAATCCAGTTTACCCCGGATCTAATGCCTTCGGATGTGTTGGGGACGACCATCTTTAATTCTAAAACATCTGATTTTGAATTCAGAAAAGGGCCGCTTTTTTCAAATATCATACTGATTGATGAAATAAACCGTTCACCGGCAAAAACCCAGGCGGCTTTATTTGAAGTAATGGAAGAGCGACAGATTACCATTGATGGGAATACGTATCCTATGGAAGAGCCGTATCTTGTAATTGCTACACAAAATCCGATTGAACAGGAAGGAACATATAAGTTGCCGGAAGCTCAGTTAGACAGGTTTATGTTTAAGATCGTTATTGGTTATCCCGGAAAAGAGGAAGAAGATGAAATATTACAAAGGCATCATCAGAATGTAGGTTTAACCGACCTCACGAATTTGAAACCGGTATTAAGTAAAATGGAGATAATCGAATTTAGAGAAAAGGTTTCCAGGGTGCATGTTGATAAAAAGCTTATCTCTTATATCACTTCACTGGTACATGAAACACGTCACAACAAAGCCATATATCTGGGAGCTTCACCCAGGGCAGGAGTAGATATCCTGAAAAGTGCTAAGGCTTTTGCCGTATTGCACGGCCGCGATTTTGTAACTCCCGAAGACGTAAAATTTATTGCAGAACCAGTCCTTAATCACCGCCTGATATTGTCACCCGAATCTGAAATGGAAGGTCTGACCAACAAAGAAGTATGCAGGAGGATCCTGGAAAAAATTGAAGTGCCCAGATAGTGAAAATACTTAGAAGTATATATCCCGGAATCCGGTTTTTTATCGGATTGTATACTGCAGCCAATATACTGATTCTTGGCTATATCTACTATCCGTTATTTTTGATAGGTCAGTTCGTTTTACTACTATGGTCTGTGATTTTTATTTATGAAGCTGTAAGGTTGTATGCCGGTAAAGGAAATATAAAAGCAACACGGTTGTGTGCTGCCAGATTTAGCAATGGTGATGAAAATACGGTTGAACTCATTGTTGAAAACAGATTTCCGTTTGATATAAAAGTTAAAATTATTGATGAGATTCCTTTTCAGTTCCAAAAACGTGATGTTCAGTTCGTCACAGAATTAAAGCCAAGGGAGACAAAAAAGATAACCTACAACCTTCGTCCGGTAGAACGTGGTGAATATGATTTTGGAGCAATAAACATCTATGTTAGTGGACATGCACATCTTGTTTCACGGCGAATTAGAGCGGCTCAAAATCAGATGGTAAAGGTATATCCCTCTTACCTTCAACTTCAGAAATATGAACTTTACGCCATTCATAATCAGTTAAATGAGCTAGGGATAAAAAAGATACGGAGAATAGGGCATAATATTGAGTTTGAACAAATTAAGGAATATGTAAAAGGGGATGACTTCAGGACCATAAACTGGAAAGCTACTGCCCGAAGGAACGAATTGATGGTAAATGTTTATCAGGATGAGAAATCCCAGAATGTCTATTCATTGATCGATAAAGGGAGGCAAATGAAAATGCCTTTTGAAGGACTGAGCCTTCTGGATTATGCTATAAACTCCAGCCTGGTGATTTCAAGTATAGCCATACGAAAAGAAGATAAGGCAGGGCTTATGACTTTTGACACCAACTTTGATCAGTTTATTCCTGCAGGAAGAAGAAAAAATCAGATGCAGCTTATCCAACAGGGATTGTATAACCAAACGACAGATTTTGGCGAGACAGATTTTTCAAAGTTATTTGTACAGATAAAAACCCGGATACCTCAACGAAGTCTTTTATTGTTGTATTCGAATTTCGAATCCATACACAGTCTGGATAACCAGTTGCCCTATTTTCAGAAAATTGCGCGTTCACATGTGTTGGTGGTAATATTTTTTATCAATACAGAACTTGAAACATTAATAAATTCGACTCCCGATAGCACTGAAAAAATTTATCAAAAAGTGATTGCTGAAAAGTTCTATAATGAAAAAAAACAGATCGTCAGGATTCTGAACAAGTATGGAATTCATGCGATACTTACAAAACCATCCGGTTTAACTGTGAATGTAATTAATAAATATCTTGAGCTGAAATCAAGGAATATAATCTGATTGAACAGATTATATAAAAAAATATCCCTGACAGAGAATATTTTACGGAAAATACAATTTTTTTGGTTATTTTAATGTGTGGATAATTTTACAACTAAAACCAGACAGGATTTTTTAATACATCAATAAACAGAATCTGTTATCATCTAAACTATTTAAAATGGAATATCAATCTGTAATACACAAGCTTGAACAAAATACCCAAATTTTTAAGCAGTTGTTTATCGCATCGGATGAATCGGAATATTTATGGAAACAGGAAGAGAATAAGTGGTGCTTACTGGAGGTGCTTTGCCATCTGTATGACGAAGAAATTGAAGATTTCAGGCTTCGGGTACAGTGGATGCTTGAATCTCCGGAAAAGCCACCGCCACCATTTGATCCTATTGCATGGATTAAAGACCGGAATTATATGGGACAGAATTTTCCTGACAAACTGCATGATTTTATCATGGAACGAGAGAGATCTGTTCAATGGCTGAAACAGTTGGGAAATGATGTGCATTGGGAAAGCGGGTATATGCATCCTGACAGGGGATTATTATCTGCAGGACATTATCTGGTAAACTGGCTGGCACATGACTATCTGCATATACGTCAGATTTTGGGCATTAAATTTAGATACCTTTCAGTGAAATCTGACGATGATCTGAATTATTCAGGAGGATGGTAAAAAGGCTTTCTGAATAAAGACAATATTCAGAAAGCACGTTTTTCATTGTATAATAATCCGTTTTATTACTTTTTCATTACTATTGATCAAAGCCAATACATATACGCCTTTACCCAAATCGAATTTGTTGGTTTGATTTTTTATGATCTTTTTCTTTAAAATAATACGGCCGTTTACATCATAAACTAATCCCTGGTAATCTGTTGAATTTTTATCCAAAGAAATATATACTGAACCGGAATACGATGGGTTTGGATAAATACTAATATTTCCTTGCCGGGTATTTTCTTTTGTTGCTGTAATGAAGATATAATTATCAAAGGTAATAAGGCTGAAAGTATCACTTGCAACCAAACCTGATTTGTCCATTGCTATTATTCGGATCCAAAGCGTATCAGGATCGTCACAAGATCCATGGAATGCAAGTGTTTCCGGATCGAACGTCAGCCATTGGGGGAGTGGATTTCCATTTACTTTTGCTGCGCCATGGCTCAGGCTATCACCCTGGTCTTCATCAATAAAGGTATTCAAAGGCAATTCTAATAGAAATTCACTTCCAAGATAAACGATCTGGTCCTGAACAGGGATGTTAAGAATCGGAGGATCGTTGGAATGCAAAAAATGAATATTAAATGTGTCACTGACAAAAGCCAGGGAATTATCTGTTGCAATACATACCAATTGAAGAGAATCAAAGCTTTCTTCTGAAGGAGTGCCGAAGAGCGTCTGACATTCAGGCACAAAATTCAGCCATTCCGGAAGTTGATTGGGGCATAACAAACTATATGAAAGTTTATCAGTTATATCTGAATCAAAAAAGCAGCTGTCGCCTATAACAAATGAAAAGGCTGCATCTTCTTTGACAGTAAGATCCGGGATCGGATATTTCAATACAGGAGGATGGTTGATGTGTATGACTACGACATGAAATGTGTCACAGATTGAAGCACTATAACGATCTGTGGCAGTAGCAATTAAAGATATTGTTCCAACATCATCATAACCAGGTGTTCCAATGAACGAGAGGTCTTCTGGAGTAAAACTCAACCAATCCGGAATGGGTTGGTTATACATGGCCATAACATCAATAGTTAGTGAATCAAGATCATCATTATCAATGAAGGTTTCCGGTGGGATTGTATAGGAGAATTCAGCGTCCTCAAAGGCTGATTGATCAGGAACAGGGATGTTTAACACAGGTGCATTATTCTGAAATTCATAGGCGCCTATGTCAACAATATTTGAATTGATCCGTGGATTTCCAATAAGATCATATTGTGGGAGATAGGGAAGGTTGGAACCTTCATTAATGCAAGGTGATGTGTTCATTATATTATAATTGTCAAAAATTATATCAACAAACTGAGGATCTTCAATAATTACATTTGTAAAGTATTCTTTTAAAATGTTCTCATCTGTTGTTACAATGTTTTGTATAGTAAGTGTTCCATTAAACACAAAAAAACCTTCGCATTTACCTAAAATTATTGAATTAATGATTGTTGTCTTTGCATCACGAACATATAAAAAATAAGGCGATATGAAATCCAAAGTACAGTTGATATATGAAAGGTCAATTCCCCAATTATTAAATAGTGTATTATAGCTACTTGAAAAATCATATAATAAGCAATTTATAAAGGTGATTTTAGGGAAATTCATATATTTAAAATCACCTATAACAGAATTTATCTTATTATTGATGATGTAAATCTCTCCTCCCTGAATGTCAAGTATTCCCATATAGTTAAAACTCATAGTGTTTCCTTCAAAATACATCGGATCAACGGAGGTGCTTTTGAGTATATATTTTCCTGAGTTATCATGTATATAATTATTTTTTATTACAGGACTATATTCCAGATTGAAAATATAATCCTCAGTATTGTTTGAGATATCACAATCCGAAATTTCACATTTTGGAGATATAAGATGAATAACAGTACCACTGACAAATTGTATTTTACAAAAACTGAATTTAGTAGTATCATCAGAAGAACTATAATTGATTTTAATTCCTCCCCAGCTTACAATATTTGAAGCCTGCTTTGTAAAATAAATGGTGTCTTCAACTGTGCCAATGGCAATAACCCTTCCATTTATTTCCATTGATACATTATCCGCAAATTCGACTACAACACCTTTTTGTATTGTCAGTGTAATATTTTGATCAATTATTATATCACCATTAACCTTTATCGTGTCCGAAGACCAATATGTATCTGTTGAAATATTTCCCGATGTGCTAATTGAAGAGGCATATAGTTTTGATTGAATTAGTAAGAATACAAGCGCCATATAAAAAACTATGCGACTCAATTCACCTAATCTATTGTTTATTTGTACATTTTTCATGGTTCAGGTGTTTAGTTGATGATGATTTTATCTTTAAGAATGATTCTTTTATTATCATGGATAATTATTATAAATAATCCTTTAGGAAGATCATTCATTTCAATTATCCCTGAATCATTAAACTTCAGGCTTCTGATACTGATTCCATTAAGATTGTACAGTTTCAGTTGACAACCAGTACCATTACGGTTCAGGTTAACCTTGATTTTACCCGGACCGGGATTTGGGTAGACAGAGATGTCTTTTTCAGGCAATGTGTACGTGACTTTTCCTGTATAGGTGTAACGAACTATCAGGATTTTAATAAGTTCCTCCACAGTAGCATTTTGCTGGTCAGTCGCTTTAATTGATATGGTTACAGTATCTTCATATTTCGGTATCCCGGAAAGTGTTTTGGTATAAGATGAATACGATAACCAGGAAGGTAAAGGGGTGTTATCAATGCCTGAAATTGTGTAAAAAAAAGAATCACCCGGATCAACATCTGTAAATGTGTTATCAGGAATTGTAAACTGGAAAAGACTATCAACAAATATGATTTGATCAGGAAGTGGATTAGATATGAAGGGAGGGTCATTGATATTGGTTACTTCAAACCTAATGGTATCATTTACAGATGCCATGGTATTATCAATAGCAGAGATTATTACACTAAAGATATTTATATCATTATTTGAAGGAATACCATAAAGCGTTTTATGAGTCGAGTTAAAGTTTAGCCATCCAGGTAGTGGTTCATTATTGGGTAAACAGGCCACATAGATCAGATTATCATCTATATCAAAATCAAAAAATATGCTGTCAGGTATTGTATAAGAAAATAATAAATCTTCAAAAGTCGACATATCCGGTATAGGATATAATAATTCAGGAGGGTGGTTAATATGTTTTACTTCAATCACAAAAGTGTCTTGAACATAATAACCCATTATATCTGAGACCTTTATGGAAATTTGAAAAGTTCCAATGTCAGAATATTTCGGATTGCCATCAAAGGTCTGAGTTTCCTTATTAAAGCTTAGCCAGTTACTGCAACGATCAAGATTAGCACTGAAAATTAATGAATCACCCGGATCATTATCTTCATATGATCTGTCAGGAATTGTATATTGAAATGATTCGTCTTCATTAACAATTTGATCAGGTATATCATAAATCCTTTCCGGGACATGATTCTGGAATTCATAAGCTCCAATATCGACGGTATCATTGGCAATTCTGGGATTCCCTGTCATGTCAAAAAGAGTTCGCACAAAACTATTGTCTCCGTTGTTGATACAGGGGGACGATGCTTCAAGTTTATAGTTTTCGTTTTCAACATCTGAAAAAACAGGATCCCGGACAATGATATTTAATGCTCTATAGTAACCACTCGGAGTGTTTGGATAAGGCAGATTGTCCGGGGTAACAATGTTGGAGAAATACACACCACCCTGAGATGCGTAATTCAGTGAAAAACAGTCTCCTATAATAATTGAGTTGTTAAAGTATACCAATCCTAAAGCTCCATCTACAGTATAGCAGGTATTTCTGTGGTCAAGGGTGCAATTGATTAAGTTTATATCGCATAGGATTGCTAAGAATGGAGTATAATTATCAATAAATAAACAATTTATAAAATATATTCTTGAATAATATCTCCCTGAAATATCTCCCTTATTGTTCTTAACAATACTATTGATTATTTCCAGATAATAATTGCTGAAAATAATACTGTCGACATCATTATTATAGAAATTGTTTCGGTATAATCTCAATGGTTCATCAATAGTTTCGTGATTTACAATGTCTAGCAACGATCCCTGACCATAATTATTTGAAATTAAATTGTCATTGAAGATCACAGATTTTGTCAGTTTTATCAGACACCATTTTAGATATGTGGAATATTGAATATCATTGTTTGAAATTGTGCAATTTAAAATCTGACATTTGTTTGAATTGATATAAAGTAAAGAATTCCTTGCGTATTGGAATTTACAGTATTGGATTATAGTAGTATCATCAATACCAGAATTATTTACTTCAATTCCTGCCCAGCCAATATGATTTTGTTCAGTAAAACCAGTTGTATCATTTGCTGTAAACATAATCGTATCAGCTCGTGTACCTGTAGCAAGCAACCGTCCGTTAACCACTATCCCATAATAATTTTTAAAGGAGACAACTATTCCGGGATCAATGGTAAGTGTTACGCCTTCTAAAATCGTTATATTTCCATCAATAAAGATGGTATCTGAACTCCAAACCTGGTCCGACGAGATATCGCCGGATACTGTTAAGGAAGTACAATAGATACTATTGCAGGAGAAAGTAAGTATTGACAATATACATGCCAATCGAAACAAGATTGTGGTGTAGTATGGTTTCATTTTGAGTTGTTTAGTATGATATATTTATAATCAAAATGATACTTAAAAAGTTCCTGTAAAGCTCTAAATATCAATTGATTATAGTCAATATGGGATTTAAATAGAGATACACGGTCAATTCTTTGGTTTGTTCTTTAATTGATAGTGCATATATTTATTTGCTTTATATATACAAAATTATGAATGATGAGATTTACTAACGCTATATCAACATTCCGAACTCCTTTTTTTAAGAATTACTGGCTTATAGGGTGTTTTATTATTTTTATGACGTTGTGGATGTATACATTTGGGGGGACAACTGATTTTGCAAACTGGCTGCTTGAAAATGCACTTGTGATCCTTTTTTTAACGCTCTTAATAATCACATATAAAAAATATCAGTTCAGCGACCTGAGTTATCTGCTAATCACCCTGTTTTTTTGCCTGCATATCTATGGTTCCATGTATACATATTCGGAAAATCCTTTCGGATACTGGCTTCAGGAAGTATTCCAATCCGAACGCAACCACTACGACAGGATCGTACATTTCAGCTTTGGCTTTTTATTAGCTTATCCGATTCGGGAATTTTTTATCAAGTGGCTTAAATTTCCTGCCTGGGTAGGGTGGGTTTTGCCGATAGAGATAACCCTGTCCGTCAGTGGTTTATATGAATTGATTGAATGGTCGGTAGCCGATATCTTTTTTAAGGAACAAGGGGATGCATACCTAGGTACTCAGGGTGATATCTGGGACGCCCAAAAAGACATGTTCCTTGCTGTAACAGGAGCTATTACATCAACAACCATTGTTTCTTTAGTTAAAAAGATATTTAAGATTTATTAACAGAAGTTGCCAGGATTTCCAGATCCTTCACCAATGGAACAAGTTTAGAAACCGGTATGTGCGGAAAAAAGAAAAAACCATAACGAAACGTGCATATTATCTCATTATTGTCAATAATCAAACTGTCAAGGTCAAAGATCCATTTTATGTAAAAAGATACAGCATTCTTAATAAAGGGCTCATTCTGAATGAACCTTTCTGCATCTTTGCTGCCTACTCGTTTTGTCTTGAATATTTTATTAAAGTGTTCATCGGTGGTAGAAAAATCGATAATTCCTTTACCACATACCAATGTTGGTTTTCTTAAGGAAAGTTCCAGCCCATTAATCCCTTTATACTGAATTGTAATACGTGGATTCATTGAATAAAAAGGCTCAACAATAAAAAAACAATCATTTACAGTGCCTTCAAGTGAGCCGAATTGATGTATGTATTCCGATTTTTTATGTTTTAACCCGATTTTCAGTCCTTCTCCCGGTAATTTTTTATACGACCATCGTGATACAGGGAAATCATAAAGAAAAACAGTCAGCATTCGAATCAATGCAAAAGGAGAGAATACCAATATCTGAATAATCAGATTTAAAAATCGCTTAACTGAAAAAATCATTATGAATTAGCTGTTACTTGAAATTCCATTTATTGAATAAATATAATACCTAAGGTTTTGAAAATGATCAGAAATGATGTGTTTATTTCATATTTTTACTATTATTTTTGGTTATATTTGATGGATGCTGAAATTTATTTGCTAAAATAATTAGTATGTACACGGTTATAGACATCGAAACAACAGGAGGAGCTGTTCATGATAATAAGATCATTGAAATTGCTGTTATCTGTTTCGATGGAGAGAAAATAACCGAAGAATTTCAAACACTCGTTAATCCGGGCATATGGATACCTCCTTATATCACCTATCTGACAGGGATAACAAATGATATGGTAAAGGGTGCCCCAGCATTCAGTGAGATAAAGGAAAAAATCAAAGCTCTGACAACAGAGCAGATCTTTGTTGCTCACAATGTGAATTTTGACTATGGTTTTATAAAAAAGGAGTTTGAAGCACTGGGAGATTCTTTTGACCGTAAAAAGTTGTGTACTGTGCGATTGTCCAGAAAAATAATACCAGGATTTAGCTCATATAGCCTGGGTACACTTTCTGCCTGCCTGGGCATTAACATAACCGACCGTCACAGGGCATACGGAGATGCCGAAGCAACTGTAAAATTATTGCAGATATTGCTGGAAAAAGATCAGGAAGGTCACATAGAAAAATCCTTAAAACGAAATTCAATGGAGGCAACGCTTCCTCCAAATTTGCCAAAAGAAGTATTTGACGGAATCCCGCAAAAAACCGGAGTGTATTATTTTCATAACAAAAAAGGTACGGTAATCTACGTAGGCAAAGCCAAAGACATTAAAAAACGCGTTTCAGGACACTTTTCCGGGAGTTCTTCAAGGGAAAAGCAGTTTTTTCTGGAGAATGTGTACGACATAACCTTTGAACTGACAGGTAGTGAACTGGTGGCACTATTGGAAGAGTCGAAAGAAATAAAAAGATTATGGCCTGAATATAACCGTGTTCAGAAATTTACTTCAAAAAATTATGGGTTGTTCACCTACGAAGATCAGTCGGGATATCTTCGGGTAAGTGTTGCGAAAGTAAGTAAAGGTTTGACGCCGGTTATGTCCTTCAGGTCCTTTCAGGAGGCACGGATGTTTTTGAATAGTATCGTTAAGGAATATCGACTATGCCCGAAATTCTGCGGGCTTCAGAAATCGACAGGTGCATGTTTCAATGTTCTGAACGGTGATTGCAATGGAGCTTGTAAAGGAGAAGAACCAACAGATGCGTACAATGAGCGTGTATTATCAGCGATAAAAGATATTAATCCGACAAAACAAACCCTGGCCATTGTCGGAAATGGCAGACATCAGGACGAGCAGTCTGTTGTTTTGGTTGAGAAAGGTCATTACCTGGGATATGGGTATATAGAAAAGCAACAACAAATTCAGTCGTTCGATGGCTTAAAGGAATATATTCACCATTATGAAGACAATCAGGATATCCAAAAAATACTCAATACGTATCTGAACCATCCGAACGGAGATCAAATAATCCGCTTCCAGGGATGATTTTTTTAAAACAATTCCAAAAACATATTAAATTTGAGGTTCATGAACATAAAATCGTAGACAAATTATGGCATTGGAAGATCCGGAAAACTATTTCAACCGTTTCAGGGAACACATTATTGGAATAGACAGCACATTTATTTCGCCCTACGGGGAGCAAAAGATCATTTATGCAGACTGGATTGCCAGTGGGAGGTTGTATGCTCCAATTGAACACCGGATATCCTATGAAATCGGTCCGATGATCGGAAACACGCATTCCGAATCAAGTCAGACGGGCAAATCCATGACCATTGCCTATCACAAAGCGCAGAAGATCATTAAGAAACACGTAAATGCAAGTGATAAGGATGTGCTGTTGTCGAGTGGATTTGGCATGACTTCAGCCCTGGCAAAGTTTCAGCGGATACTCGGACTAAAAGTGCCTGAAAAACTCATGCCATATTGCAAAATACCTGAAAATGAGCGTCCTGTAGTATTTATCAGTCATATGGAGCATCATTCAAATCATACCCCCTGGCTCGAATCACTGGTGGATGTGGTGGTGCTCGTACCGGATGAGAATCTATTCATTGATCCGGATCACCTGCGGGAAGCTATAAAAAAATATGAGGACCGACATGTAAAGATCGGATCTTTTTCTGCGTGCTCAAACGTGACAGGAATCATAACCCCGTATCATGAACTGGCAGAAATTATGCATGAAAACGGAGGGTATTGTTTTGTGGATTTTGCGGCATCTGCTCCTTATGTTAAAATTGATATGCACCCAGAAAATGAGGCCCAAAGGCTCGATGCCATCTTTTTTTCTCCCCATAAGTTTCTTGGCGGCCCGGGTAGTGCCGGCGTCCTGATCTTTAATAAGGAGTTGTACAAAAACCGGATCCCTGACCATCCGGGAGGTGGAACGGTTTCCTGGACGAATCCCTGGGGAGGCCATGCCTACTTTGATGATATCGAGATCAGAGAAGATGGCGGTACTCCGGGCTTTCTTCAAACAATTAAAACGGCCTTGTGTGTAAAACTGAAGGAAGAAATGGGCGAGGAAGAAATCCATCAACGGGAAGAAGAACAAATTCAATTGGTTTTTAAACATCTCAAAGATATAAATGGCCTTCATATTCTTGCCGATAACCAGCTTGAAAGGATAGGGGTGTTTTCATTTTATGTCGAAGGTATTCATCATAATCTTGTAGTGAAACTGCTGAACGACCGTTTCGGTATACAGGTTAGGGGAGGATGTTCGTGCGCCGGTACATATGGTCATTTTTTATTGCATGTAGATCAGGAGATGTCGAAAAGGATTACAGAAAAAATCAACAAAGGAGATTTGTCTGAAAAACCCGGATGGGTTCGGATGTCTGTACATCCTACCATGACTGATCATGAGATATTATTTATTTGTCAGGCGATCAGAGATATTATTGAAAATATCGGTAGGTGGGCCAAAGACTATAAATATTCATCACATACGAATGAGTTCTATCATATTTCAGATGTTGATAATGATCAGAGACGTATTGACAAATGGTTTGATTAAGATAAGTGGGTGTTATTTTCCTGTTCTTTAGGAATATGTTGAACGACAAATGTTTCCTTTACCCGGGTTGATGCAATAAATACCGGCAACCAAATAACCATCATAAAGAAAGATGTGATCAGGGAAAAATCAGTTGAAGGATCCGTTCTAAAGAGGATTAAATACAGATTTAGCATAAAATTAATTACCAAAAACACAGCGAATAGCGTAGGAAAACTACTTCTGTGTTTGAGAAATTGAATGATTAAAAGAACGTGGTACACAATAAGGACGCCGTTTAGTAACAGTTCGCCAAACAATATAAAACCAGATAAAGGATTATAACCCGAATAGTGCGCATTGAAGATGGTAGCTGGTATAACATTCGTAAAATAATTACTGCCGACAATACGGGCTATGGTGAGTATAAGCGTGAGTATAATGCCTGCGAAAGGTAAATACATCCACCCGCTTATGGTATCATAGGCATATTTAACGTTTAGATTAAACGGATCAAACGCTCTGTGAATGTAAAAACTTCCGATTATGATAATAGTAAAAAATGCAATAAACACAACCAAAACAAGCCAGTTAAACTCATATAAATTCTCTACCTGTTCAAATGGTGTATAATGATTTTGTAGTAAAAGCCCGATATACTGCCCCAATTTATCAAGTGTCTTTATATATTCAGACATGTCTTTAGGGGTTATATGGTCAGATGTTGATTCCATCTTATAATTTATGTCCAATACACCATCATCAAATATGGATTTATATGAGAATTTTATACCTGGTCCGGTAAGATGTTTGTTTTCAGGAGCAATGGACCATTCTCCGGGTAGCAATATTTTGGTGTTCACACTTATATTACGCGGGTGTTCCAAATAAAATGGCATTTTTCTGATCCGGACTTCGGGAGAAATAAAATATTCGTGGATATACGTCTTATATATTGTTGCTTCCACAAGGTCCGAATTGTCAGATTTCGTCCAAAAATCCCGGATTTTATAGGATTCCTCTGTATAAAAGACATTATTTATACTATCATCATTAATTTGTACCGGAATATTTACACTGATGTTGGCATAATATCTCGAATAATAGTTTAAGAAATTTTTTGATATCTCTGCTTTACTCTGATCATCAAATAATCTTCGTTGGGTATCCGCTTCATTACCGTAGTACCGTGATGACACATAAAAATATACATCTCCCTCAAAGTCATTTATCAGGATCTTTTCCTTAACCTCTACGTTCGCTATTGTTTTTGTCCGTATAGATTCCAGAGACTTTGTATAAGGGGAGATGACAAATGCGTTAAAATAATTAGGGAAGAATTTATTTGTCAGGAGACCTCCCTGGTGTGTGATTGTTGGGTCAATCCAGATGTCTTTATTGTCAAAGATCAGTTTTACAACACAATGGTCAAAAATGCCCGGACCGGGTAAATAATCATCTAAATGTTTGCCGGTGTTGGTATTTACAAACGCCGGATAGGCTTCAACCCCCATTTGTCTGAGTATGGTACATAACAACAGGGATTTGTCCTTACAGTCACCAAACCCCTGTTTCATGATTTTTTCAGGTTTCCCGGGCTCATAGGCGCTTATTCCTTCTTCCAAACCAAGATACCGGATGTTGTTTTGAACATAATGAATGGCGGCATTTATCTGTTCCGCTTTTGTTTTGTATTGAGATGAAATTTTACGCACAAGATAATCGACCTGACCGGATGTTTGATTCGAATCAAACATATCCAGGAACAACATGTTTAATTCTTTCCAGTTCCTGAATTCTGTTACCATCACCCGGATGTACGGATTATACCATACAGGAATGAAATCTTCCGTAACAAGTGCATCAACATGGTTTAATTGCCATTTATAAATTTTTTCCTGCTTATATTCTGAGATGACGGGTTCTGATTTTAAATTCAGTGTTTTATAGTACAATGTTCTTTCCCGGGGTGCAATAATACTATAAACAATATGGTGAACAGGCACATCATAGTTTAACGGGCGTAAGGTGAAGAATTTTCCCTGATATGCCGGATTTCTTCCTTTAACGGTGCAGGCATATTCAATAACATCACCTTCTCTGACATCATCCAGGTGTAAGTAGGCTGTCAGGGTTCCATCATATATCAGTTTGTCAGCATCCGATTCACGTTGTATCACCTGCATCTTTTCAGGGTTTAGTTTGTTAATGGTACCGCCATTTCGGTGAATCAGTATTTTATGAAAGATGAGTTTCTGATACGAAGGATCATATTCCATGCTCACAACAGAGTTGTTCTGAATGCCAACTGTGCTTGTTAATTTATAGACTCTGTGAATATATCGTTCCTCTGTATCAATGTTGTCCTGTGTATCAACCAATAGATATAATATGCCTCCGGATATCTGATCCGTGTATCGTGAAATATCTGTGTTGGCTTTAAAGTTAACAGACTGTACCCAGGAGGGTTCTTTCTGATACTTTACCTGTGCGTTAAGTGTAATGGCAAACAGGAGTAATATGCTTAAAATGCCTAAAAATACAGGTCTGATATACATGCTTAAATAAAAAATAGTTCTGTTAGGAAAATGATTTTTATGGCAAAAGATAAAAAAATTAATTTGTATAATGAATTTTTATCATTGAGAATCCTGGTTTTTGTTAAGTTTTTTAAGAATCTTCATTCCTCTGTTTTTAAGCCCGGAAGAAGCATATGGCATTATATCTTCAATAGCCATTTTAAGTTCAGGTATAAGCTCCGGGTACTTTTGTGAAATGTTGTATAGTGCAGTCATAGCAGAGGCCTGAACGGCAATTGCTTCTCTGGCTGATTGCAGGATATCAAAACAAAGATCGGCTACTTCACCTTCAATATCTTCCGGGATCTCTACTTCAGATAATATGACCAGCGTACAACGTCTCAGTGCTACATGTACATCGTTGTTAAGATGATCAAGCATACGTTTCAGGTACGGATATATATGCCATGGATATTTACGGAAACAATGACCAACTGCCCAGGCAGCACGCTGTGCAACCACCGGTTCATTCCTGAAAAAAAGTTCCATCAGTTCATCAAATAATAGCTCATCCCTGTCAATGTAATTAACGACTTTCATTGTCTGATAAATGGAATGCGCCTTAAGAAGTTCCTTTCTAATGTCCATAAATTGATCAATATGCGTTTTGGGTACTCAATTCAAAGAAACAAAACTTAAAACTAACAAAATTATGAATTAGACGAATGAGAAATGGCGTACTTTTACTCATATAATCGGACAATATTTTTGTGATATAAATAGTTTATTAATAAAACATTATTGCAAAATAATAGTATATATATATGTAGAGGTCTCTGTTTATATTACTATCTGACTTTTAAAATAGAACGTTTTTTTGGAAACAAATCTATTTAAATCAGTCAAAATAGTATTATATAAAGATATATTTAAATTAATTCAATAACCTTAAAAATAATGATTATGGGTACTATGACTAAAAGTGCAGTTATCGGTTTTCTCAGTGGTGCTATTGCCGGCGCGATAGCAGGTATTCTGATCGCTCCTGACAAAGGTTCTAAAACAAGGAAAAAAATCATTAAAAAAGCAAATGAGGTAAATGCAGATCTTAGAGAAAATCTGGATGAAATCAAAGATTTTGTGTCACACCTTTCCGAAGATGTTGTCAACCGCTATCATGCAGTAGAAGATGAAGTAAAAAAAATGACCAAATCAGCATTGGCACAGAAAGAAAAACTAGTGGAAAAAAGCTCAAACGGAGAGAAATAACCGTTAGCTGATTCTTTTCTGTAAGCCCAAGACATTTAAGGCAGAGCCTGTGGTTCTGCTTTTTTATTGTTTTTAAAAATGGATTGGGTCAAGGAGTATCAAGGCTCAATCGGTATTTTCGGATTAGAAAAATAAATTGTTTGAACAGATCTTTAATTCTGAAAATTCTGCTTCAGATAAATTGGAGTACTTAGAAATGTTGAGTATTGTCGCCTATAGTAACACTAACAGGTCTTTGAACGCTGTCAGGTCGGTATCAAAAAAATTAAAAATCCTGAAATCCCTAAACCCGTAAAAACCTGCTTTCTCTTTCTACTTTCCACTTTTCAACTTTACACTTTACGCTTTGCCATACTGATGCATTACAGAGCCTCTCATGGGATTCGAACCCACGACCTGCTCATTACGAGTGAGCTGCTCTACCACTGAGCTAAAGAGGCATTTATTTAATCATAATAATATACGCAGGAGAGTAAAAGTCTCCTATAATTTTCTTTTTTTTCTGGGCCAGTGTGAATGAATATATTCAAACGCTTCGCTCATACCCATTGGTTGTGAAGAAGCTGAATAAAAAATGCATCTTTTCCGTTATTATTTACGAATACAGGAGCTAGATTCGGGATGTATGTCTTTTCGCAGGTATAAAACAGTTTTTGCACGCATCAGGTATTCCGAATAGCTTAAAGAATCACTCAACGCTTCCTGAAAGAATAAACCTGCAATTATATCTGCTTTATCATTGATGACCATATTTATGCATTCTTTCGTGCTCCCGTGAATAAATTCAACTTCAGTATCTGTTTTTTGTCCCCAAAGTTTCCACCAATCAATAAGAATGCCTTCTGCCTGTCCTTTTTCATTGACCCATGAGTACGGATAATAATCCTTCTGATGCGCAATTTTAATTTTTGAGCAAAAAGATCTTGTGAAATCAGAGAAAGCAGGATATAGACGCTTACTAATCGCATAATACGTTATATGAAATTCTACCAATTTTAATCTCCAATTTATAAATAAACCTGATAATTTTATTATGCCATAAAAAGGATTCTTTGATTGTTATACATTTCGTATTCGTTTCAGATAATTGCATGAATTATTTATCAATGGCTATATGAATTTGTTTTGTGATATTTAGTTCAAATATTAATGAAAATTTTTTTGATATAGCGATCTATATACTTAAATTAAAATAATATCGTTTTAAATTATTGAGAACGGTTTAAATAAGGCCATTCAATATTTTACACTAACTTAACTTAATGAAATTAAGGGGTATATTTTAATCAGGAAGCCGGATTTTAAGAGGATTTTGCTGTTAAATAAAAAATGCCCGGACAAGCAATAAGAATTTACTGAAGTACATACTTCAAAAGATTTATATCAGGTGTGTGTGATGTTTTTTTGAATGTTATTCTCGCAACCACTAATGAGAAAACATATCAAAACTGTGTAATCAGTTAATTGCCCAAACCTGCCTGCCACAATACGGCAGGCAGGAAACATGGGAAATTTTTTACACATGAATTAATTTCTCAGCTCTGCCTCCAGGATCTCATAAAAGTGTTTATAGGCATATGTTTCATTCCAGGGATCATGACCGCATTTTTCTAATAGGAAAAACCGAAAATCCTTAATGTTTTTTTTGAGGGGCTCTTCAACACCTTCGTATGGATGCGGATCTGAATCTCCATGAATGGCAACAACCGGACAATCAATATTTCGGGTTAATTCAAGCAGCTTGTTGCTTCTCCTCAACCAGGTTGCTTCCTTCCATACATGATCGAAAATATCAAACCTGTAATCAATTTCCGGTACGCTTTGATCTTTTTTATGATAGGCATCTGCAATTGAAATAATCTTGCCCATTCTGGAGAAAATGGTATTTATATTAGCTTGTTTTGAATCATTTATCTGATCAATTATCTCAAAAAAGGCCTTTTTGTCCTCCTTGTTCAGCCGATTGATACGTGTTGATGTTATGTCTTTTGCATATTTATCTTCAAACGGGCCGCTTGAAACAAGGATAATCTTTCGTATTACCTGAGGGAACTGGTTGTACAACAAAATGCTTAACCAAGCTCCCCAGGAATGTCCGATGATTGTCACAGGAGTATTACAATGGGCCACAATACAATCATAAAGTTCCTGGGTTTGTTCCTTTATATTTGCTTTTGTTTGAAGGCATTCAAGTACTCCGAATTTTGCGGCTGCCAATTCTTTTGCCACTTCAACAAGAGATCCTGCGCCTCCCGGACCACCATGAACCAAAACAGTTTTTATAGGAGCGGGGCCATATTTTCTGTAATTATCTTTCATAAAAAAAAAGCACTATATTCATTTTACATCATGAATATAGTGCTTTAATGCAAAGTTAATTTATCTTAAAACAGAAAAATATTATTCTTTTTGCAGGTTTCTACCATTTCGTCTGGCCAGATATTTGCCTGTACTTCTCCGATATGGGCTTTTCGCAGGAAGAACATACATAGTCTGGATTGGCCTATT
>JBNKDZ010000449.1:0-2007 GCA_050288525.1 Cyclobacteriaceae bacterium | reverse complement strand
AAGCCGTCATTCAGAGGAACTTGGCCGCAGGCCTTGTGACGTAGGAATCTCCATCTGTTTGTAATAGCGTCAGCATTTTGCTATCCTGGTCCCTGACTGAAGGAGATTCCTACGTCGTAACCGGCAAGCATTTCCTTTCGTCAATGCTCACCGGAAACTCCTACCGATGACGTATTTTGTGTAAATGCAAGATATTCAGCAAGTTGTGGTCTGTTTTTATTATTGGAATTTTTTGCATTTAAATGTAGAAACGTCATCCAAATTTGTGCGTTTTGAAAAAATGTTATGTCTCTGAATGACGGCTTTTTTGTTATTTTATTTATATGCTCTGTCTTAGGTTGACGGCTATGGTGCGGACACGAACCACGGCGATGGGGTTTAATGTTCGGGGATAAAACGCTTTGCGCTTTGCGCTATGCTCTTTGCATTCATTTGTGTTTTGTTGCTGGATCAACAGGAAACTCCAGGAAAACGGTTGAGCCAACACCAGGTTCGGATTCAATATGGATTTTGCCGTTAAAATCACTTACAATTCCATACACGATAGAAAGTCCCATTCCAGTACCTTTGCCGGCCTCTTTGGTAGTGAAAAAGGGGTCAAAGATCTTACTCAGATTTTCTTTGCTAATGCCTGAGCCATTATCACGTATTTGAATTTGAACTTTTTCTCCGTTTTCAGAGAGGCGTGTTTGAATGGTTATTTCACCTCGTTCTTCAATAGACTGATATGCATTGGATATCAGGTTGAGAAACATCTGATGGTATTTTCCTTCATTACCTGTAACAAAAATATCTTCCTTATTATAATCGGTATGTACTTCTGCTTTTTCCTTTAACTCATACGAAAGGATCTTCAGACAGTTGGTGATGACAATCCTGAGGTTACAGGTCCCGGACGTTTGAGGTGCAGCCCGATTAAATTGATTCAGACTTCTGACAATGTCACTGATGCGGGAGATCCCTTGCTGCATGTATTCCATAACCTTTTCTTTGGAAAGCGATTTTTGCTCACCCATAATACGATCCGGATGATCCAGGATTTTTTCAAGGCTGTACAATCCGCTTTTTATAAAGTTCAGGGGATTGTTTATCTCATGCGCAATTCCTGTTGTTAGGACCCCGATGGAAGCCATCTTTTCGGCCTGTATCAGTTGTTCCTGTGTCTGATATAATCGTTCTAGTGTGGTTTGCAGTTCTTCTCTTTGCTGGTAAAGTTCTTCGATAGTAGCCTGTAATTCTTCATTAGCATCGTTTAAAGCATTCGTGCGGTTGTTTACAAGGGTTTCCAGTTGCTCCTTGTGTTTTTGAAGTTCATGTTCGATTTTCTTTTTTTCTGTGATATCGACGGATATACCAAGCAGCTTAACGGGTTTTCTTTCATGATCAACTTCAAATACAGTTTCATAGGTATTTAAAAATATGTATTCATCTCTCCCTGATTTCATCCGGAAATCAATCTGAAATACCCTATCCGGATCCATATTTGAACGGATCATTCCAACAAACTTTTCTATTTCTTCTTTATTTTCAGGATGAATTAAAGGTTTTATATCCGAAAAATCCTTTTCTTCTTCGATATCCTCGTACAAATATTCGATGTTTAGTTTTCTGTTTAAAAATTTTACTTTATCCGTTTTTAAATCGTGAATAAAAATGATAACCGGTGATGTCAGGATAACCTGATTCAAAAAATCTTCAACTTTTTTTCGTTTGTCCAATTCATCATGTATCCAGTAAGAGTATAATGCAAAAACTAAAAACGGAATGAATAATAGTTTGAAATAATTCTCAAAAAGGTCAAAGTAGGAAGTTATTCCTGAATGCTCAAGAAAATTTGTGATACAAACCAATATGAGCAACGAGAAGGCTATAGAAATAAAAGCAAATGGGAAATTGGATAAATTGCTCTTCTTTCGCTTTCGAACTAATATAAAAATCGATGTAGCAAGCAGGACTATTGTCAAAAGGTTAAGTAGTGCTACCAGATTCATGTTTTTGAGGTCTTTT
>JBNKDZ010000448.1:0-3456 GCA_050288525.1 Cyclobacteriaceae bacterium | reverse complement strand
CTTCTGCCTCTATACGGACAAAACATTTCAGCTTTCCTTCGTCCCGGTACTTTATGGCATTGGTAATCAGATTTGACAAAATTATTTTAAGCCTGAGTTTATCCTGAATAAGTATGAGTGATTCACTGATCCTGTTATAAACTTCAACATCCTGAACTTCTTTCATAAATTTCTGCTCTTCGAAAAGTTCTTCAACAAAACTTCTCAACGGAATTTTGTCATAGGTGGACTCAACCCTCCCACTCCATGAAAATTCAGATAGTTTTTTTATCACACCATTCAGGCGTACCACACTCTTTTCAATATAGTAAAGGTGCTCTTCCATCTTTTCAGGATCCCTGTCTAGCCTGGCAATATTTATCAGTCCCATAATGGATTTCAGCGGCGAGCTCAGATCATGTGAAGCGCTGTAAACAAATGAATCCAGTTCCTTGATGGACTTGTTCAATTGAATAATGGTTTGATTTAGTTTACGTGTCCGGTCTTCAACAACATCTTCCAGAGAAGCATTCACTTCTTTCAGCTTATCCTGCGCTTCTTTAAGCAGAGTATTTTGCTCGTTGATCATTTCTTTTTGAATAATGATCTCTTCATTCTGGCTTAACAGTTCCTGATTTTGTGTCCTGAGTTCTGTGTTACGAAGTGAGATCTCTTTGTTTTTTTCCTTGACCAGGGTTTCAAGAAGTTTTTGTTGCCCCTTTAGACGAAGGGTATTTGCCCAAAATAGGATTAGCGCAAACAAAATACCTCCAATAATCATCACGGCCCTCCCTGTCCAGGTTTTATACCATGGACCGTCAATAATCAGGGTAAGCGCCTTATCCCGTTCAATCCAGTTGACACCATCTGTCGTAGCCTTAATTCTGAATTTATATTTTCCTACAGGGAGATTGGTATAGATAGCTCTCCGGTTTTTTTCAGAATAATTCCACTTTTCTTCAAATCCTTCAAGCCTGTAAGCATATTTTATGCGCCTGGCAAGAGAATAATTTAAAGCAAGGAATTCAAAGGTGATGCTGTAATTTTGATAGGAGATCTCTATTTCATCCACCTTGTCAATGGCTTTATTCAGGGATTGCGCCAGATCTTCAACATTTTGATCTGCATTCATTAACTTAATGGATGAAAGAGCTATTTTATAATCCTCTGCGCTTATGTATTTGATATCATCCGGATTAAAGAAATTAAATCCGTTATGTCCGCCAAAGTATAGATTACCCTGACTGTCTTTATACGAAGCTCCAACAGAAAAATCATCATTCTGAAGACCGTCTTCCTGATAAAAATGCCGTACCAGAATGGAAATATCTCCATCATCATGAATAATGACCTGATTCAATCCGTTGCTGGTCGAAATCCATAGTTCATCGGGATTATTGCCCTGCAAAATGCCATAGATAATATTACTACTCAGGCCATCCTCTTCTTTGAAATATCTAAACGTCTCTTTTTGCCTGTTCATAAAAATCAATCCATCACCATAACTGCCAAACCACAATCTTCCGGCATCATCTTCAAATATATCCAGGATTATATCTGCCTTTAATGGCTCTCTTCGGTCATTAAAATTTATAAACCTGTCGTTGTCCGGATCATATTTGTTAAGACCGCCATACGAACCAATCCAGACATTGCCTTCCTTGTCCCTGAAAATTTTGCGTATATAGTTATCCAGCAATGAACGTGGATCTTTCGTATTCCTGAGATATTTACGCGTGAATTTCCTTTTAATTTTATCAAACACGAGTATGCCTGCCCCGTTGGAACCAAGCCAAAGTGTTTTTTTATCATATTTAAATATGGAATAAATTGCATCTTCTGCCTGCCAGACCTTTTCCGAATGATACCTGTAATTACTAAAGTGAAAACTCTTCTTATCAAAATAGTTCAATCCGCCATTATAGGTCCCGATCCATACAGAATTTTCGTCATCCATCAAGGCCAAAATCGAATTATCATTTAACGAATACGGCTTTTCAGAAGCATGTATGTTTAAAAAAGTTCCGGTTTCCTTATTCATGATATTCACACCTCCGGCATCAGTACCTACACAGACAAGTTTATCATTTATTTCCATAAAACATTTTACATCATTATCGGAAAGTGAATTCGGATCTTCCGGGATGTGTATGTAATGATTGAAAATGCTGGTATTAGGATCAAAATAATCCAATCCCTGTAGTGTGCCTACCCATATATTCCCGAAAGAATCTTCAAAAACCGTACGCACATCATTTTCAGAAATACTGTTTTTCACTAAATCATTTTGTTTGATATTCCTGTACTCTCCTTTTTGGGAAATAAATATGAGTCCATCACTTTCAGTACCAAACCAGAGATTCCCTCTTGAATCAAGTAGTGAACAATTAGTTATGATAAACCTGTCAGATTTGTTTTTTTTGATACTATGTCGGAATTTATTCGTCTTGATCGAGTAGGAAAACACCCCCATAGAGGTTGACAATAAAAGGCTATCTCCCCTGCCCTGATTGATTTGGTGAATTGAACAGCTCTTTTTCTCCTTTATTGGCAAATCAATACGTTTTATTTCGTCTGTCCTGACATTGTAACATGTCATCATTCCATTAGAAACACTGTACCATACATAATCGGTCCTTCCGGTATACAATGAAACATTTGGCTGGATCTCTGAAAATAGAGCAGGATCATCAAATTCACCTGAAAAATGAATTATCTCGTTAGAGCGTAAGTCATATTTAAACATTCCATAGTCCCTTGAGGCAAACCAAATATTTCCTTTTGAGTCTTCATCTACGGCACTTACATTACCAATCTCAATCTCGCTGTTCCGGGCCATGACAGGAATAAATACATTTTCGTCAACAATATATTCCCGGATCCCATACTTGTTAAATGCCACCCAAAACCGGCCTTTTGAATCTTTAAAAATACAGGACACTCTGTTATTCGGCATACTCCGGCTGTCATTTGGAATATTTCTGAAGGTTGTAAACTGATATCCGTCGAATTTATTTAATCCATCAGTAGTTCCTATCCATATAAAACCGTCATTATCCTGAGCGATGGATGATACATTTGGCTGACTTAATCCATCCCTGTTGGAATATTTCGAGAAGGAAATTTCACTTTTTGGAGCAATGCTGTTTTGTCCGGTAGCTACCGACGCAAACAATAGCACTATTGCTCCATAAAAAATCCCATACTTCCAAAAAATTCTCATCCTGATAAAAGGTATTTCTAAAAGGTATTTTTTATACTATAATTGAGGTTTAAATTGAATTCTTTTTAAGAAAAAAGCACTGTATATGATTTTACGCATAATAAATATACATATTTCAATTTAATTATAAACTTTACTCAGATTGACGACCCACAACCAGATCTAGATGATTCTATAAATTATCCACAAGTTAGAACATTCTTTGCTGCCTTGCAAACATCACCAGTTCCTATTTATGATTTGCTTGCTGTGCA
>JBNKDZ010000447.1:0-3069 GCA_050288525.1 Cyclobacteriaceae bacterium | reverse complement strand
ATGAAATGAAATTGGTAAGTGATTTGGGATATGATTGTAATGTAAAATACTCATTGGATGAAGGAAATACATGGAATACGCTTGAATCATGGTCTAATGAAGGGTTTCAAAACCAAAACGCTTCATATATTGTCCCCGTTGAAGGAGCCAAAAAGATCATTTTTAAATGGGTTTATATTGCTAAAAATTGGGTTTTAGACTTCCGTGGTTTTGATGCATCAAAATGGCCTGAATGGTGTATTTATTCTGTCGACATCAATTGCTATAAATCACTAAATGCTGATTTTAAAGTTGATGTGATATCAGGTTGCGCTCCTTTATCCGTAGAATTTTTCAACATTTCAAAAAAAAGTGATACATATCAATGGGATTTTGGTGAGGGCTTTGTCTCTTCTGAAGAACATCCATCACACACCTTCACCGAGCCGGGATTATACAGTGTGATCCTTGAAGCAAAAAATATTAATGGCACTGATACTGAAAAAAAGAATAATATAATTGAAGTTTTCCCATCTCCTTTCGTCGATTTTGAGGTCAGGCCTCCATACTTAATGTTGCCTGATGATACGATTGTATTTACCAGTAACCTGTCTTCCGGAGCCGTTTCCTATAAGTGGGATTTTGGTGATGGAGAAACATCAGAAAGTATTGAGCCGAGTCATATTTATAAAGAACCTGGAACATATGATTTTTCACTTGCAGCAGTTTCAGATATGGGTTGTAAAGATTCAGTAAAAATAGATTTTGAAGTTGGTTTTATAAACAAGATCGAGATTCCCAATGCTTTTACACCAAGCCTTGAAGGGCCTGGAGATGGAAATGTGTATGGAGCAGGAGTAAATGATGTTTTTTACCCGATCACCCAGGGGGTGGTTGCCTACAAAATGCAGATATTCAACCGATGGGATGAGTTGTTGTTTACTACAGATGATATTAACGTGGGTTGGGATGGATATTATGAAGGTAAAATTTGTCCTTCAGATACATATGTTTATAAAATGGAATTCAAATTTTATAACGGAGATGAACAAACGAAGTTTGGTGAAGTGTTATTGGTTCGATAAATGTATACAATGAAAAAGGGAATAATTTTATTACTGATACTGGTATTTGCAGGAAAGGTTTTTTCACAAGACCCACGATTTTCACAACATTATACTGTGCCAATGTACCTCAATCCGGGCCTTGCCGGAGCTGTCAATGCCCCAAGAGTTAACCTTAGCAGCAGAAGACAATGGGCAAGCCTTCCCAGTGCCTATACTTCATACATTCTATCAGGAGATGTATTGGTGGATAATCTGAATAGCGGATTTGGTTTAATGATAGCGTCATCAGGCACTGCAAATCTTCGCAACACTTCTGTAGGAGCCGTGTATTCAGCAAAAGTGCGGCTAAGCAGAAAGTGGGTTTTCGCACCCGGACTGATATTTGGGTATGGATCACGATCGTTGGATTTTGATAACCTGATATTAGGTGACCAGATCTTGAACAATGGAGCTACCATGGACGATATTGTCAACCGTATAGGGAATCAGAGTTATTTTGATTTTTCTTCCGGTATGATGTTTTATAATGAGACCTTCTGGGCAGGGCTTTCGGGGTATCACATGAATACACCTGACTTTTCTTTAACCGAAGAAGTCAGTGAATTACCGATGCGGTTTTCATTACATGCAGGAATGCGGATACCTGTTTCGAAAGGTCAATCCAAATTCCGGATAACGGATATTGCCCCGGCCTTCATCTACTATACCCAGGGGGATTTTAAACAACTTGACCTGGGAGCAAACATTATCTTTGATCCCCTTCTTGTCGGCCTGTGGTATCGTGGCATGCCCCTAAGCAAATCAACCGGTAATAAGGCGGTAATATTTAATCTGGGTTTAAAACTGAAATCTTTTGAGATTGGGTATAGTTATGACTTTGCTATCTCAGATCTTGGCAATACAGGAGGATCACATGAATTATCTTTCATGCTGCGATTAAAAGGTAAACAAGGCTCAACAGAGTCGAAGATATTTCCTTGTCCGAATTATGGACTATCATGGGATTGATGATGCTTAGTTGTTGAGTTGTTTATGTAGCCCTTTTAAACGACTCAACAACTAAACATTAATTCAGATTCTTTTACAATATTGGATTTTTTGGTTTTACATTATAAATTTGAATAAATAATGACCTAAACTATAAACTATTCATAATGAGATACTTTTTTCTTTCTTTTGCTTTAATCCTGTTTTCATTCCTGTCTTTTTCCTCACCGGCTCCACCAGAATCACTTGAATTTACCCAACCAGATGGGTCGAAGATAACGATTACCCTACATGGAGACGAATTCCTGAACTGGGCATCAACTAGTGATGGCTATACACTCATCTATGATGATGAAGGATTTTATGTATATACCGTTAAAGACAGAGAAGGGAATTTAATTCCCTCCAAATTAAGGGCACATGATCCAGAAGATAGGAGTGCTGAAGAGATGGATTTCCTTGCTGGTTTGGATAAGGGATTACATTTTAGTTCGAAGCAAATAAGCATTTCCCAAAAAACTTTTTTTGAAGAAAATTCCACTAATGCACGTACTACTGGAGGAGGTAAATACCCAACAATAGGGAATAACCGATTCATATGTATTATGGTATCATTTCCGGATAAACCCTATACATCCTCTAAGAACGATATATATAAATTATTTAATGAAAAAGGATACGCTGTTAATGGCGCATGCGGGAGTGTTCGTGATTATTTTTTGGAGGCATCATATAATCAACTCGATTTTCAGATCGATGTATATGGTCCCTATATGATGAGTCATGAAGAAGGATATTATGGTTTGGGGGATTTAACAACAGGATCAAAAGTATTGATGAAAGAAGTATTACAGCTAGCTGATAATGATATCGACTACACTCTGTATGATATTAATAACAATAATATTATCGAAGGTCTTTATCTCCTTACTGCAGGCAAAGATGAAATGAACGGAGGGGGAGAACAAGCTGTCTGGCCACACAGATCGTCTGTTTCTGATGGTCCGGTACTTGACAATATGGCATTTACCTCATA
>JBNKDZ010000446.1:0-6211 GCA_050288525.1 Cyclobacteriaceae bacterium | reverse complement strand
GAGGAAACTGCGCGCACCAGAAACATCCATCCGTCCATCAGGCTCGTCCCACCAGCTCCTCCTTCAGTGCCCGTGAACCCCACGTCCAACAAGAGCAGAGATAAGTGATGTGGCAAATGCTATTTATGATGGAACCGATGCAATAATGTTAAGCGGAGAAACCGCATATGGTAAATATCCGGTAGAATCTATTGAGATGATGTCAAAAATTGCCCTGCAGGTTGAGTCGTCAAAACCTCCAATCAAAGAAACTCCAAAACTGATTGTCAACAATGAGATATCTGCTTTTCTGGCAATTTCAGCCATAAAAGCTTCAGTAGAATTAAATACAAAAGCCATTATTGCTGACACCAAAAGAGGTCGAACTGTGCGAGCATTGGCGGCCTACAGGGGAAATAATATCATTTACTCTCAATGTTACGACAAAAATGTTATGCGTGAACTGGCCCTCTCCTATGGTGTGTATACAAGCTTTTCAAAAATGGATTATTCTGCGGATCATTTTTTATGCGAAGCTCTCGAATCGTTGCTGTCAAAAACACCCTTGGATATTAATGACAGGATTGTAATAATAGCCGGTAATTTCGGACCTTCCAAAGGACCTTCATTTATTGAGATCAGCAAGGTTAAAGATATCCAAAAAATGTGTAAATTGATTCACAAAAAATAACAAAAAAATCCGGGCCTCAAAGGGCCCGGATTATCGCTACCAACTACACATTAAGCCAAAAAATAATCATTGTTACCCATTGTGAAAAAATACGTTTTATGATCCCGGATCACCCTTCCGTCAATCACCTTATTACTTCCTCCCCGATATCTTCTGAGGATTTCTTATCCCGGGCTTTGAAAAAACGTGTTCCACCGATCATCCAGTGCAATCCAAACTGTACACCTACGATGAAATTTGCCCTTCTGTTAAATATCCCGTTTATGTCATTGCTTTTTATCATGTCGATAAGATCTCCGTTTCTCATGTCCGTAAAACTATAGCTTGCACGGACATTTGTTGAGAGGTAGAAGTTCCGGAAAACATCGATATCAAGGCCAAACCCCATCGACAACTGCACTTCCTTATCCTTAAATTTTTGAATCTCATTATCCGCCACACTGCTGAGTATTTCTGTAGGTTCCAACGCCGGCACATTATATGTCCCATCCGGATTTAAAGTTGCTCCGGCCGGGATCTCACCGCCTGAAGGTATTTCCTGAATGGACTGCAGGTATTCGATTGTCTCAACGCCCTGTTGCATAAATGAAAGTTGAGGACCCATTTGGAAATTAAAACGTGTTCTGCCATCCCCTTTGCTCATAAACCTCAGCAATAACGGGAATTGCAAATAATTCAGATCAATGTTCCGTTCTCCTACAACCTGGTCATATACATCGATGATCTCATAGATCTGACCCTGAGCAGACTTTATGGATTCCAACTGGAGCCCAAAACTTTTCGACAGGTCAATACCAAATGTAAATCCTATGGGTGCCCATTCATAATTGGCCTTAGCAGAATAACGGGGATCTTCCGACAATCCTTTATCCAAAACAAACGTGCTGTTTACAGCGGAAGTTAAGCCAAGATGCACTTTTGGCTGTGCCAGACTTACTGTAGAAAGCAGAAAAACAAATATCAGATAAAGTATAACAGTTTTAATATCTATGGAGAGCTGTTTCATATGATTCATTTTTTAGACTACAAATTTTTATTCCGTTACCGGGTTTATTGTAAGTTCGACTATGCGTTCTGAAACAGCGTATTCCTTACACATGGAAATAAAACCCGGTTATTGAATCAAACAATCCAAAAATCCATTTTCACAAAAAATCATTTGCCAAACCATAAAAAATAAACCAATTTCAGCTTTCATAACATAAAAAAATGAGTATAAACAGGTTTAAAAGTGAAATTACGGACCATATTTTAAAGATCCTGCATTCTGACAGACCTGATGTACAGGAAGTTAAAAAAGATGAAAAACCATTTGATTTGTCAATTCCTTCCATAAATCTGGCCTTCATTTTTTATGATTTATATTCTTTTTCAAATAAAAATCAGGATTTATCACATTTTACTTACACCAATACGGTTGCTCAACAGCAAAATTATCACTTGATCCGGATTTGGGAAGACATATTTTACTCCAAAAAAGACCTGGTACATTCCAGGTTGCTATCGCTGTTCGGGATAACAAAAAAAATCCATGGCCGGCAATGTGAGATCACTGACATTAACAATAAGCAGTTGCTGGATTTTTTAAACGATAACCACCTGAACGTTCCCATTAAAGGCAAACATAAATATGCCCTGACGTACAAAAATTCGATCGTTGCAGTTATGTCCTTTTCGAAAGGTGTTATCTTTGAACGTTCAGGAATTCCGTTCCGGTCCTATGAAATGCTTCGGTTCTGCAATAAAATTAATACGACCGTAACCGGCGGTATGGGGAAGCTGCTCAACCATTTTATTAAGGAAATACAACCGGACGATATTATGAGCTATGCAGATCGGGACTGGTCGGAAGGAAATGCATACCGGCGAAACGGATTTTCATTGGTAAGTGAAACCCCACCTCAATATTTCTGGCTTGCTCCCGACAATCCTGAACGGATATATCCTGGTCGTATTCTGTATCATATTAACGATTTCAAGGCAAGAGACCAGGCTGAAGAAGACGCTTTTATGACACAAAGAGGTTTTATTAAAGTTTACAATTCAGGAAGTCTGAAATTTCTGAAAATGTTAAACCCGAAATAATCCGGGTTAAAACAAAAAACCCGGAAACAACTGCTCCCGGGTCTGTACGCACAATTATAATTCACGACGGGAAAAACTATCCCATAATAACTTCTACCTGATACGTTCCCTCTTTTCCTTCTGCCGGAATGTGATTTCCTTCTATTGCATCACCTTCAATCCGGATTTGCTTTACACCTTTGCAAACCCCATCAGGATTTTTCACATGGATGTGATATGTGGCATTCCGGAACTTTCTGGAAACTTTAAATTCCTTCATATCTTTTGAGATACACGGATCGATAACCAGGCCGTCAAAATCAGCCCGTATTCCCAGCAGATACTGACTTATGGTATAGTAGTTCCATGCTGCAGTACCTGTAAGCCATGAGTTTTTGGCTTCACCCGGTTTCCAGGCATCTTTACCGGCAATCATCTGAGAATACACATAAGGTTCTGTTCTGTGCAGATCGCTTATATCCTCAAGATATGCCGGTGCAATTCGTTTGTAATAATCAAATGCCCTGTCCCCGTTGCCTACCATAGACTCTGCAATCATGATCCATGGATTGTTATGACAGAAGATCCCGGCATTTTCCTTATAACCTTCTGGATATGTGGAGATCTCTCCGTATTCGATGTGGTACTTGCTGAACGGCGGATTGTTGAGCACGATACCATATTCGCATGCCAGTCGTTCATTAACAGATTGCAGCGCCTTTTCTGCTCTGCCATCATTTACACCAACGCCTGCCATGATACAGAATCCCTGTGATTCAATAAATATTTTTGCTTCTTCGTTTTCGTTGCTTCCGACCTTATTTCCATAGTGGTCATATGCGCGAATAAACCATTCACCATCCCATCCGTGCTTGTCCACAGCTTTTTCCATTTCGGCAATGTATTTTTTTGCGGTTTCTGCCTCGGAAGTTTTGCCGAGTTTTTCGCAGATCCTCACGTATTCATTTCCATAGAGTATGAACATACCGGCGATAAATACAGATTCTGCCTTCCCTCCTTCTTTATTTTCTGTGGTTTGGAAGGATTCATCCGGATTGTTTGAAAAGCAGTTCAGGTTCAGACAATCATTCCAGTCAGCACGTCCGATCAATGGCAGACCGTGATCGCCCATATTGTTCACGACATGATGGAAGGATCGGTTCAGGTGTTCAAACAGGGTGGCGGAATTGTCGAGGTCATTATCAAACGGAACGATTTCATCAAGGATTGACCAATCACCTGTTTCGCGAATATATTCCGATACGCCAAAGATCAGCCATAGAGGGTCATCATTAAAGTTACCACCGATCTCGTTATTACCCCGTTTTGTCAGAGGCTGATACTGATGATAGGCGCCTCCGTCGTCAAACTGTGTTGATGCAATATCGATTATGCGTTCACGTGCCCGCTCCGGTGCCATATGTACGAAACCGGCCAGATCCTGGTTCGAGTCACGGAATCCCATGCCCCGGCCAATGCCTGATTCAAAATAGGATGCGCTTCTGGAAAAGTTATACGTCACCATACACTGATATGGATTCCAGATGTTTACCATTCTGTTCAGTTTCTCATCACTGCTTTCCAGGTTGTATATTGACAGGATATCTTCCCAGTATTTCTTCAGTTCTTCCAGCGCCTGATCTACCTGTTTTGTTTCGGCAAACTTGCTGATCATTTCCTGAGCAGGTTTTTTATTTATAACCTGAGGAGCAATGAATTTCTCTTCCTGTGGGTTTTCAACATATCCCAGAACAAATATCAGTTCTTTTGAGGCTCCCGGAGCAAGTTCGATTTCCAGATAATGGGATGCTATAGGCGACCATCCGTGCGCCTCTGAATTACCAGGTTTTCCATTGCGTACCACATCCGGATCGTCAAATCCATTGTATAATCCTATGAATGTTTCCCTGTCGGTATCATAACCGTTTATTTCCGAATTTACCGAGTAGAAAGCATAGTGATTTCTTCGTTCACGATATTCTGTTTTGTGATACAACACAGAATCTTCGATCTCCACCTGTCCGGTAGAAAAGTTCCGCTGAAAGTTCGTCATATCATCCTGGGCATTCCAAAGACACCATTCTACGAACGAAAACAGTTTGACTTTTTTAGGAGTGGTATCCTTATTTGTCAAAACCATTTTTTGCACTTCAGCCGTGACACCGAGCGGAACAAAGAACAGCACTTCAGCCTGAAGGTTATTCTTTGTGCTTTTTATACTGGTATAACCCAGCCCATGCCGACATTCGTAGCTGTCGAGTTCGGTTTTAACGGGTTTCCATCCGGGGTTCCAGGTGGTTTCCCCGTCTTTGATATAGAAATATTTCCCTCCGTCATCAACTGGCACATTATTGTATCTGTACCTTGTTATTCTTCTCAGGCGCGCATCTTTAAAAAAGCTGTAACCTCCTGAGGTGTTGGATATCAGTGAATAGAAGTCATGGTTACCAAGATAATTTATCCACGGATAAGGAGTTCTTGGATTGGTAATGACATATTCTTTATTTTTATCGTCGAAAAAACCAAATTTCATTTTATTACAATTTATTTTTTAGGTACTTTTTTCTCTTTTGGCAATTTATCAAACCATGTCTTCTTCAATATAATTGTACAGATAACAGCAATAACTATACTAACAATGGTTGGTACTGTCTTCATCAGGATCAAATAGATTGGGAAAACAACGAGAGCTGTTTGCCAAATAATTCCGATGAACACATTAAACATGTCTATTTTAAAGTTTTCATTCGCCTTAAAATCAGGATCTTCTTCCACTACTTTATCATGTATAGGCTTCCAGAATCCCCAGGGCCTGACATTTTTATAAAAGTCTTTTAGCACATCCTCATTAGTTGGTGGTCGGCTATACGTTCCGGCGATTGCTCCTATCAGTGAGATGAGCAGAATTACAGGGAAAAAATATAACGGATGCAGGTCAGATACCTTGTAAATAAAGGATCTTTCTTGTTTGGCAAGGATGAAAGCATGTAAACCTTCAATAGTTTCCACATCCTTAACAGAGGAATAATCAAAAGAAGGTTGAACATTTGCATCATAAGCCAACGTGCTTACATATTCTTTATATGCTTCATTCGAGAATTTTGAATCCAGTATGGTGTTATTCACCTGGAAAGTAAAGATAAATCCTAAAAGCCCCGGTATCAGAGCGATGATGATACCGCTGGCCATACCCCAGAAGAACCCTTGAGAGTTGAACCTCCACCAGTACCATTTCAGAATGTTTGCCGCGACATATGCTCCATAAAGTGATGAAACGATCCACTGAAGCACTTCATTTACATCTTTAGCAAAAAATCCAAAGAAAATACTGATCGCTACCAATATCAGTCCTGAAATATAGGTAATCAGTTGAATTTTGTTTTGTTCAGCTTTTGGATTAATGTATTTGAGATAAATATCATTGACTACATAGGCCTGTGCAGCATTTAATGTCCCTGCAAAAGTTGACATAAACGC
>JBNKDZ010000445.1:0-3066 GCA_050288525.1 Cyclobacteriaceae bacterium | reverse complement strand
TCCGTCGATTCTAGTGTTTGCTGCCTGGTTAAAGATTCTCTTTTTTAGACAGATTTGCTCTTAAGATCAGCACAAGGACCGCTGCGCTTAACCTTGCGCTAGTGAATAGTGAAAGATTACCGGCACGACCTCCGTTCAGGGTCTCAGCAAATTAAAATTCTGTAATTCTGCTTCAGACAAAATTGGAGCACTAAGAAATGTTGAGTGGTGTCGTCTAAAGTAACGCCGACAGGTCTTTGGAAACTGTCAGGTTGGTATCACTAAAAATTAAAATATTCTCCCGCTTTCCACTTTAAAAAGGTGTCCTGAAACTTAGATCCAGGACACCTGCAATATCTTATTTTCTGTCTTTAAGATGCACATATGGCTGTTGCGGGAAGACATTTTTATAGGCAGGTCGGATAATACGACCTGCATTGAATGTAAGTTCTTCCAGCCGGTGCGAACACCAGCCTGCAATACGTGACATTGCGAACAAAGGTGTATACAGGGGTTCTTTAATACCGATACAGTTGTATACAAATCCTGAATAAAAGTCGACATTGGCACAAACACGTTTGGCGACTTTATCTCCTTTGAAGTCATAGAAGATCTCCGGAGCTAGGTTTTCGATCATCTCGTATAACTCAAATTCGTCAAGTCGTTTTTTCTCTTTTGCCAGTTCGCGTGCCTGACGTTTCAGCAGGAGTGCTCGTGGGTCAGAGATGGTATAGACAGCGTGTCCTATACCGTAGATTTTACCAGAGCCGTCACCGGCTTTTTTATTGAGCATTTTGATCAGGTAATCGGATACTTCCTTTTTGTTGTCCCAGTTTTTTACATGCTTTTTAATGTCGTCCATCATGCATAATACTTCATGGTTGGCACCACCATGAAGAGGGCCTTTAAGTGAAGCAATGGCAGAAGCGACAGCCGAATAGGTATCTGTACCTGTAGAACTGGTTACCCGGATGGTGAACGACGAGTTATTACCTCCACCATGGTCAGCATGCAGGATCAGAGCCAGATCAAGAATATCTGCCTCCAGTTTGGTGTATTTTCCGGCGCCTTTCATCATCAGAAGAAAATTTTCTGCTGTGCTGAGAGAGGGATCCGGGTGACGGATTGATAAGGTTTTCCGTTGATAGTAATGCCTCATCGAATGGTATGAATAGGCAATAATGGTCGGAAATTTGGCAATCAGGTTCAGTGACTGGCTAACAAGATTTTCCGGAGCTGTATCTTCAGCGGTGTCATCCAGGTTGTAAAGTCCCAATACCGAGCGGGCCAGCATATTCATGACGTTCTGTCCCTTATTGGTCAGGATCATGCTGTTGGTGAATTCATCAGGGAGTTCCCTGAGTGAACCCATCAGTTCCATAAAGTCAGCCAGTTCATTTTTTGTTGGCAGCTTACCGGAGAGCAACAGGTAGATCACCTCATCAAAGCCATGACGTTTCTGGTCGAGGGCTCCCTGAACGAGTTGTCCTACATCAATACCACGGTAAATAAGCTTTCCATCGATGGGGGCAATGGAATTTTCTTCTTTTGTATACCCTACAACATCACCTACATTGGTGAGACCTACCAATACACCGGAGTGATCGGCGTTTCTTAATCCACGCTTTACGTTATATTGTTCAAAAAGCCCCGGTTCAATCTGAGAGGCTTTTACGACAGATTCCGCCAAGTGCTTCACTACGGAATCCATATTTGACTTGTTCATCGGTTTTTAACAGAATACTGGTATTCAAAAGGTGTAATATGACACCCGGCATTTAATTATTACTTATCCAGATCAACGCAGGCTTTGTAAATATTGTTTACCAATTCGGGTAATTTGTCTTGCGGACAGGATGAAAATGCGATACGTATCACATTGCCCAGTACCACGATACCGGTATCATATTTTTCAAGTAAGTGCTTACGGATTTCTTCGGCTGACAATCCTTTTTTAGGTTCCACGCACATAAAATAACCCGAATTGAATGGGAGCGGGGTGAAATACTCAAGGTATTCCGGTTTTTCAAGTTCATCGCGCAGAATGGAGAATCGTTGTTTTAATACACTGTATTTTTTTTGTTTTGAAGCTTCGTATGTCGGAGCGGAATATACCTTGTAGAGCAGTGTCTGTGATAACTGACTTATGTTTGAGATATTTCCTCTGATGGCACCACCGACTTTATGCTCCAGGCATTCAAAAAGCTCCTGTGAACCACCTTTCACACCAAATGTGATAAATCCTACCCGGAATCCCCACACATAGTCCTCTTTGGTTGGCCCGTCCAGCTTAACGGCCAGTACATTTTCAGACAGGTTGGCAAGTTCGGCAAAGATGGATTCTGTAAATACGTTGTCTTCATACACCAAACCGAAATATGCGTCATCGATCAACACGACCACTTTTTTTCCTTTGTCAGCTACTTTTTTAATTTCAGCCACAATGGAAGGGATCTCCGATGCCAGAGGTGTATATCCGGAAGGGTTGTTCGGGAAATTCAGAAGTGTTACGATTTTATCACCCTTGACCGAATTTAGTTTTTTACTAAAATCTTCGACATTAAAGCCTCCATTGGCGAAAAGCTCAAATGTTTCTACGTTTCCGCCATAATTGTTGTCGAAGATCAGGTCATAATTTTCCCAGTAGTGATTCGAAAGGAGTATGGTATCCCCTTCATCCACAAACATATATCCCGACATGCTGATGCCGTGTGTAAGTCCGTTTGTTGCAATAGGGGTGCTTATAATGGTACTTTCTTTGAGGGATGGATTCTTTTTATAGATTGTTTTTTTCCATAGCGCCCGCAGGTCAGGTCTTCCATAGCTGGGGGCATAGGGGAAAATGTCAGATACCGGCATATTGACCAGTGAATCAAATTCCGGAAGATGCATAGAGGTGCCGTCATCTTCAACAGCAATTCCAATCGTGGCATTTATTGCTTTGTCCTTAGCCTGGGCAGATTGAGACAGGATACCCAGTTTGGGAAAGAATATTTCCTTGCCCCGTTTTGAAAGCATTTCTAAAATACCAGGATTTAACTTTTGGATTGTGTTGTTAAGAGCCAGCGCTTGTGAATCCATAATGAT
>JBNKDZ010000444.1:0-2259 GCA_050288525.1 Cyclobacteriaceae bacterium | reverse complement strand
CAAGACCTCATTTAAAAAAAACAGAAAAAATCAACATGAAAATTGCCATACTGTCACCGATAGCATGGAGAACACCTCCACTTAAATATGGACCATGGGAACAAGTTGCCTCAAATATTGCAGAGGGATTGGTTGAAGAAGGATTTGAGGTGACACTATTCGCAACCGGAGATTCCAAAACAAGAGGGAAGTTGTCTTCGGTTTGTGAACATCCATATTCAGAGGACCTGTCTGTTGACCCTAAAGTGGCAGAATGCCTCCATATCAGCCATTTAATGGAGCAGGCGGATCATTTTGATGTAATTCATAACAATTTCGACTTTTTGCCGCTTACTTATTCCAGATTGATAAAAACGCCCATGGTTACGACAATTCATGGTTTTTCATCTCCGAAGATTATCCCTGTCTATAAAAAATACAACGATACAACACATTATGTTTCAATAAGTAACTCAGACAGAAGTCCGGAACTGAACTATGCAGCGACAGTTTATAATGGCATAAATACAAATGAATTTGAATTTTGCAGTGAACCGGAAGACTATCTGCTTTTTTTTTGGCAGGATACATCCTGAAAAGGGGACGTACGAGGCGATACAAATAGCCAAAAAGTCGAAGCGAAAACTTATTATCTCTGGCCTGATTCAGGATCATGAATACTTTAACCAAAAAATAAAACCCTGTATCAATGATGATGATATTGTGTATGTGGGCAATTCAGGTCCGGAAGAAAGGAACAAATACTTAAACAGAGCATATGCACTGTTGCACCCTATTAATTTCCGCGAGCCTTTTGGGCTAAGTGTTGTTGAAGCTATGGCATGTGGGACGCCCGTAATTGCATTCAATTTAGGGTCTATGCCAGAGCTGATTATTCAAGCTAAAACGGGATTCCTGGTGTCGGATGTTGAAGAAGCAACGGAAGCAGTTAAAAACATCGGATCGATTAAACGAGATGACTGTGCCGAATGGGCAACTTCTATGTTTAGCCGGCAAAAGATGGTGGAGGGATATTTGGATGTTTATAGAAAGATTGTAAGTGGTAAATAGTTTAAAAACAAATCCACGAATGCCGGGAAGAGGTCATCAGTATTTGTGAAGCTGTTATGAATTTTTTAATTCATGGAGAAGTTCATTTAAATTAACAGAAGCATAGGTCGAAGAATAATCTGACATGGCATATGGTATGATCAGATCATCGTTATGTATCATGGACCCGCACGAATACACGACGTTAGGAACATAACCTTCTCTTTCTTCCGTATTTGGAATTAAAAGGGGTGTTTTTGACCTGCCTATTTCCTTTTCGGGATTATTGAGGTCAAATAATGAGGCCCCCAGAACATATTCCCGCATTGGACCCACGCCATGGGTGATCACCAGCCAGCCTTCTTTCGTTTCGATCGGCGAGCCACAGTTGCCGATTTGAATGAGTTCCCATGGATATTTCGGCCGTTGCAATATTTTGGCCTTTCGCCAAACCGTGATATTGTCGGAAAAAGCAATGTAATTGTTAAAACCGTCCAGCCGGCAAAGCATGGCATATTCTCCATTTACCTTCCTTGGGAATAATGCCATTCCTTTATTCAGAGCAATTTCACCATGCAGGGGTCTGATCTTGAAGTGATAAAAATCTTCTGTCTCAAGGAGTTTCGGCATTATGGTAGTGCCATCATAGGCCGTATAGGTCGCATAGTATTTTGTGATGTTGTGCTCATCCGTGAATTTCACGAAGCGGGCGTCTTCAATACCGCTCTTCTCATTTTCTGAAACAGGAAAGATCACACGTTCAGAAATATTGGTGTCCAAAGAAAACTGAAGTTCGTAATGTGATGAAGCCAGCCAGATGATCTGATTGAGGAGGAGTTCTTTATCTTTGGCTATGTGGATTGTTTTCCGGTATTCTTCAATGCAATGGCGTAATTCACTATAGGTAAATTCAGCATTTAATTTACTCAGGATTAATTCGGGAGATATTATTTCATCTGCATCCCGCATTTCATCCAGTTTATGAGAAAATGATTCTTTATTATATGTATACCGCCGGATATGTTCGGCTTCTTCCAGCATATTACCGATTGGCTCCAGAAGCAATTTGTTGTTTTTGTCAAGGATGCCGGTACGTAAAACAATAGACGAGATATGGCCTTCGCCAGTGGCCCTGAAACTGATGATCACCCTTTTTTCAAAAGACTTTAGTTCTGACTGATCCGGGTGTTCTACCATGGAAGGATTAAAGAAAGCAGCCGATTCGATAGA
>JBNKDZ010000443.1:0-11976 GCA_050288525.1 Cyclobacteriaceae bacterium | reverse complement strand
ACCTTTGCGGTCTTAAGAAGTTCACAATGGAATAAAATTGAAGGAGCACCGAAAACCCTCGGATTCAATTTTCATACCCTAATAAAAGATAAAATAAATTTCGGGCTAAGTTTTTATAACGATGAAAGAGCTATTCTTAACAGTACTTCTGCCATGCTTACCATTGGTTACAGAGCTAAATTTGAGGATTATCACTACCTGAGTTTCTCAGTATCGGGAGGAGTGGGATTTAATACGTTCGATATGAGTCTGTTTGATCCAAACGATCCGGATCTTGCCAATGATCCCCTGCTAAAAGACCTCCTCAAAAACAATATCGTTTTAAACGGCAATGCAGGCATAACCTATCATAACAAAGGATTTAACCTTGGCGTAAGCCTGCCAAAAATATTTAAGAGCAAATACGGAAACACCGAAAACTTCAACACAGGTGAACTCAGTCCTCTAACGGACATAATTTTCATGACAAACTATAAATGGGAGATCTCTGAAAACAAATTTGCCTTTGAACCATCCGTATATTACTTCTACGAAGAAGGTGCCGATGGGATTTTTGAGGTTTCCGGAATATTCCACTTTCTGGATGCTATATGGTTGGGGGCAGATTTTCGCCAGAATTTCGGGGTAGCGGGTATGCTTGGTTTGAACATAAATAATAATCTGAAGTTTGGATATAGTTATCATTTCCTATCCGAACAAAACAACAACATACTCACTGGATCCCAGGAGATCCAACTGGTACTTTCCTTAGGTGAGAAAAAAGTCAGAGGTAAGATTAGTGCCATTGAGAAACGGCGGAACATGTTGCGCACAATGGGCAAACTTCCTTCTCAACAGGAACCTCAGAAAGCAGCACCTCCTATTAAAGTCACCAACGATCCGTTTGTGTCACAGCAAACAGATCCTGAGGAATATGATGAAGAAGCTGCCATGCGCGATCTTTTAGGAGAAGGGAATCAGACGAATACGCAGGCAGAATCTGTAACCCCAAAAGCAAAAGAGTTGAATGAAGAACAGGAACTCCTTCAGCAAATGGAAGATGAAGACGTTGAAGAGATTACTTTTGAGGAAAAAATAGAATTAATTAAAGAACCTCCAAAGAGAGTGAACCAGGAACAACCTCTTGCTGAGCCGGCTGTAGCTTCCTCAGAAGAGTATCTGGAACCGACACTTGATGATGAAGGGTTTTATACAGGTCCGACAACTGTACTAAAAGGAAATCACCTACTTGAATTAGATAAAGGCAATTATGTTGTTGTCGGAACGTTTGACAATTATAGAAATGCTGAAGAATATTCAGATAAACTCTTTATGGGAGGATTTTATACTAAATTTGGGTATATTTCACAAACAAAAATATATTATGTTTATATTTTTGAAAGTGATGATTTTGATGAAACCAGGGATACCGGTGAGCGCTTCAGGGAAATTGGGGCCAATTTCAGGGAAAACTGGGTTTTGACAGTTAACTAAGTCATATTTTTTTTAATAGGAATTCAAATAATACTAAAATGAGATTTTCTGCAATCACTACATTGTTAATCGGAAATTTTATCTTTTCTGTCCTGTCCGTCTCAATAGCTCAGGTTCCGGATATTGTCAACATAAATAAAACTTCTGGAACATATCACGAATCAGTCGTAATTACCGGAAGTGGATTTAATGATACCGAAGCAAATAATGTCGTCTTTTTTGGTGCCATGAAAGGTACGGTTGTCAATGCTACTACAAACACGATCGAAGTTCTCGCTCCTGCAGGAGCAACCTTTGATTTTATAACCGTCACCAATACTGCCAGCGGTATGACCGGGTATTCTAACGAATTCTTTACCCCTGCATTTAATGGCGGGACGTTCTCCGATGCCAATTTCCAGGAAAAACACAATATACCCGAACAAAGCGGATTATACGACCTGGCAACCTGTGACTTTAACGGAGATGGTTTAAACGACGTCGTCACAACCAGTCTTTCAAGCAACGAATTGATATTGCATCGGAATGTAACAGGTGCAAGTGAAGTGGATATTCAGTTCGCCGCAGGAAAATCCATAACATTGGAAACGCTGCCAAGAAACATTACCTGTGGTGATGTGACAGGAGACGGAAAACCGGATATTGTCGTCGGAAAAGGTGGCGAAACAGCCGATAAAGTTTTTATTCTTAGAAATACCACCTCCTCTCCTACCGATATAACGTTTGCAACATCCGTTCAAATACCTATTAAAAAAGAAAATGACCCGAGTTCACGTTCAGCCAGAACACTAAAAATCAATGACCTTGACAAAGACGGACGACCAGACATTATCCTGACAGATCAGGGACTCGGCTATCTGTTGGTTTTTCCGAACAAGAGCACCGGTGGCACCATCAATTTCCCAAAAGAAGAGCGTATTGACATTTTAACAAATGACCGTGCACTCCTGGGACTGGATATCGGAGATGTAAACGGTGACGGCAAGTCAGATATAACCTGTAATTCAGAAGGCAGGATTTACGTTTTCCCGAACAACAGTATTCCGGGAAGCATACGTATCGGAAGCCCGACAACCATTAATTTTCAAAACGTCTCACTTCAGAATCTGGTATTGGCGGACCTGGATCTTGACGGAGACAATGATATTTCGGTTACCAACTTCGACAGCAACCTTATTTATATGCTGAAAAATATATCATCCGGAAGCAACATCCAGTTTGAGGATGCCAAAATAGTCGAGACGGGAAGAAAACCCTGGGGATTGGATATAGGAGATCTCAACGGAGACGGACTCCCGGATGTTGTTGTAACATCAACGGTAACTGCTGATGATATTGCTGTGCTGATAAACAATTCTACTACAACCAATCTGGTATTCTATACCAATTACGTAGGCGAAAATGTCACATCTTATTATATAAATTCAGCGGATTACAATGGTGACGGGAAACCGGATATTGCCTATACGGACAGGTCTGAGAACGGCAATGAAAACCTCCGCTTTGTACGCAACAAGCAATGCGTACAGGCACAGATCTATCCGGAAGATCCTGCTCCGATCTGTAGCAGTACTCCTGTTGCACTTTGGGGAACCAGGGCACCGAAGGTCCAGTATACCTGGAATGTAGGAGGAGCAAACCAGACGCCAACTTCCAATTATAATTATTCAGCAGCTACTGAAGCGAATTATACTGTTACGATCAGCTCTGCCGCTGATAACTGCACCAGCACCAGCCCTGTTGTCTTTATTGAAGATGCCGGAGATAATTTACCACCCACTGTCACCATAACAGGACCTGATTATGTGTGTGAAAACGATCCTTTTAATTTAGAAGCCGGAGAAGTTGCAGGAGTAAGCTACCTTTGGACAACGCCTTCAGGCACGACAATAAACAGCAGAACATTATCTGTTGCTTCAGCTTCGGATGCTGATGCTGGAATATATCAGCTCCAGTTATCACAATCAGGATGTATTTTGGAACAAACCAAGCTTCTGAATGTCAGCTCGATCCCGGACATGACGGTATCAACTTCCCAGGGCGAATTCTTCTGCACCAGCGAAAACAGGCTCTCCGTTCCTTATCTGGAAGGTGCAACGTACAGCTGGCAATTTAATGGCGTGCCTCTTTCAGGAGAAAAGGATAATTTTTATGTATCCAACATATCAGGAGAATATCAGGCCTCTATTGTAGATGCCAATGGTTGTACGGCAACCAGCAATGCATTAACTATAAGTAAAGTGTCTCCACCGATAGCGTCATTTGCTGATGTTGCAAGTTCATGTCTGGATGAGGAAGTAGTATTTCAGAATACTTCGCAAATTGCACCCAGTTCAACTGCTCAGTATTTATGGTTCTTTGGCGATGAATATTTCTCATCGGAAGAAAATCCGACACATACCTACCTGGCAGAAGGCGATTATATAGTAACCCTTTCCGTATCGTATCAAAATGCAGCAACATGCTACAGTGAATATACCAGAACCATTAATGTTTCTGAAGGTATTTACCTGAGGATATTTGCCGATGGTCATACCATTCAGGGCGGACAACAAAATTTATGCGCCGGCAATGAAATGGTGCTATCGGTCAGTGCTGATCCCGGAACCATAGAGTGGAATACCGGCAGCACAGATCCAACGATCACAATTTCAACTCCGGGCAACTATTCAGTCGAATCTCTCGGAGGTGGTTGTAAAACATATGACCTTGTCAATATAACAGAAGTCGATAATGTTGAAGTTCAGGCTGCAATCACAAGCCATCGAATAAATACCGGGGAATCGGCGCAATTAGGCGTAACCGGAGTTGGTGTTGACAACTGGACCTGGATGCCTTCCGAAAGCCTTGATGATGCAACTGTAAGCAATCCGATTGCCTCACCTTCTAGTACTACTGTCTATGAGGTGACGGGCTCGAATGTTTACGGATGTAGTGCCTCCGATGAGATAACCGTATATGTCGGCGAAATCGTCCTCACCCCCGTTGAAGCTCCTGTAGCAATAACCCCGAATGGTGATGGCATAAATGATGAATGGAAAATCCGGAATATTGAAGAATTTGAAGCCTGTCCGATTCGCATATTTAACCGAAAAGGAATTACTGTGTATGAAGCTTCTCAATATAACGACGATTGGGATGCAACCTTAAACGGTAATCCTCTGCCCGAAGGTGCTTATTATTACATACTTGACTGCGGAGAAAGTGGCATCCATAGTGGTAATATTACCGTTATCAGATAAAAAAAGTAAAAAAGTCATCCGGATTTAAGATTTTTTTGCACCATGTAAGGTTTTTTTCGTTTTGAAACATTTCTTCCGGTTACAAAAACCGCCATTTTGAGATATTAATATTATATACATATATCTATAAAGAAATATGTTAATATTGAAGGAATTATTAAATATAATATGTTAATAAACGTTATAATGTGCAGCAGGCAATTCCCAGAGTCTCTTTGTAATAATATTGAGGCAAATGGTATTAAAATGCCATAAAATTGCACATTTACAATGCATGTATTTTTTTTAGTAATACTTGCATTTTTATTAGTTTGGAATTTTTAATTGTATAACCAGTTAATATTAATCTGATGAACCGGAAGTCAACATTGACAATTCAGAAGTCATGCAAATTTCTTTTGTTGTCATTTATTTTTATCCTGATTATTCATCTTCCGACCTACGGTCAGGATCCCTTCGTTCCTAAATATAATTCTGTGAGACTCTCTCAGAGGTGTTTCATGATCACAGACGACACCAATAACCAGTTTGGTTCGGTTTGGTGGAGAGAACGTGTGGATTTTTCACAGGACACTCTTTTTAACTTTGTTGTCTACATGGGCAGCAGAGATAGTGATGGGGCTGACGGCCTGGCATTTGTGTTGCATAATGACCCCAGGGATACCCTGGATGATCCATCAGCAACAATAGGATGGCTAAATGGAGTAAACCTGACCCAGGAAGGTGCAACAGGTGATGCCGGTGGTGGACTGGGGTATGCCGAACACAATTCAGGGCCTTACTGGTATCAGCGAATAACACCATCTGTTGCTGTAGAATTTGACACATGGTATAACAGTGACCCACAGGATGGTGCTTCCGGAGGAGGATACGCCCAAAGTCCAATAGTGAGACATGACCATACTGCCGTTGTGTATAACGGAGATCTTTATAACGAACAACAAATTATTTATGATGCAGAAGGAAATTCCGGCAGAATCCTTCATCTAAAACCTTATTATGCATATGGCACGGCTCCGAACCCGGATGGAAGTGCTTATCACAATATAGAAGACAACCGGTGTTATACTTTCCAGATACGGTGGATCGTAAATAATGACAACACACAGACATTGCAACTCTGGACCGATTCATATGACGGTACAACCAATACAAATAACCTGAGCATGGTAATGACCCACACTGACAATATGTTGAATGATGTCTTTGGAGGAGTAACAGATCTGCGCTTTGGATTTACCGGTTCTACAGGTGGTTCTACCAACGAACAAACTATATGCCTTTTAGGTGAGAATGAACCACCATATGCTGTTGATGATTATACCACAACAGGAATGAATCAGGTTGTTGATATATTTGTAGAAGACAACGACTGGGACCCGGATGGTGATGAACTCCATGTAATGAGTTTCGCTGCTCAACCAAAACATGGTAATGCTGCCATATTAACAGACCCATCAAATATATATCAATACTATGTGCAATATACTCCCAACAACGGATTTGTGGGTATTGACTCCCTCGCCTACTCGGTTTGCGATGTACGATCAGACAAGTGTTACGCAAAATGCGATACCGCATGGGTTTACATTACTGTAGGTTGTGATCCGTTCCAGATCAACGCCGATGTGCTGCAGCCAAACTCGATTTGTGTGGGCACCCTGCCTCCAAACGGAGCTGCTGAGGCCTCTCCGGTTACAGGAGGTGTTACAGGTGTACTCTGGCTCGAAGATTTTAACGATCAGGCAAATGGAACAGAAACAGACGCAGGCGCGACATCCTGGAATATGGACCTAACCAACAACTGTTTTGACGGAAGTGCTGACCATGCCAATGTACAGGATTTCCGGATTGAAATAACAGATGTCGGTTCGGGCTCAAGTTGTCAGGTAGTATGGACTTCTGATGTAATTGATATATCCGCTGCTTCCAGTGTTACTGCCAGTGTAGATGTTATAGGAAGTTTAAACATGGAATCCAACTCGGATTATCTCCGGGTTTATTATAAAATAGATGGTGGTGCTGAAACTGCTTTTGGCAATGGCCTTTTCGCCGGAGGTAATTTTACGGATAAAGCTGTTGCGGCCGGAATATCTGGAAATACCATCCAAATCGTTATACGGGCAAAAAACACCAGTAATGACGAATTTTATTGGTTTGATAATGTACGTGTAGAAGCTGTAGGAGCCGGATCAGGCGTACTGGAATACAATTGGTATGCCGGAACAACTCCGACAGGATCTCCTGTTTATACAGGTGCTATTTATAACTCCATGGCCGAAGGCAACTATACCGTTGTTGCTACGGACCTGAATACCGGATGTCTGTCCGATCCTGTAACCGTATACGTTCCTGCTGCACCAGAGGATCCAACCGGTGGCGTTGCATGGGTTGTAAACCCTGTAACAAGTTGTGATGTCTTTAACGGCACAATGGCTGCAGGTATTGAATATGATGGAGATACCATATCAGCTGGTTATACCTTCCAGTGGTATTATCAGGAATCTCCGACCGGAACACCAATTGCAATTGGTCCGCTAGTACAGAATATGGAAGCAAGACCGTATTCCGTATTAATTACAGACCTTTCAACCGGCTGTGATGCCATGTTAAACATAACCTTGCCAAGTGATGTGGTTGTACCACTGGTTACTATAAATAAAATAGCTGACGTAACTTCATGTCTTGATCCAAATACTGGTCAGGCTACAGCAAATGTCGGTGGCGTAACCTCCGGGTATACCTTCAGATGGTATGATGGCGTTTATAGTGACGGGGATTCTCCTATCCGGTCCGGACCGACACAAAATGACCTGCCTCCGGGTGTCTACTCGGTAGTCGCAACAAATAATGCAACACTGTGTTCTTCCGACCCGGCGACCATAGAAATATTTGACAACTCTGAAATACCCGATCTGCTAGTTACTGTTAACTCAGATCAGATATCCTGTGATCCAACGAATCCGACAGGTAGTCTTTCGGCTGTAGTCGATGAGGGAGGAACCTCAACGACTACAGGTTATACCTTTACCTGGTATAAAGGATTCAGCGACGTGGAATATGCACGCCCTGGTTATACAGGTGGCCCCAACGTAGATCTGCTCCCTGCCGGACCTTATTATCTGGTCGTGGTGGAAGACGGAACAGGTTGTACAGCAACCGAAAATGCCGAAATTATAGAAAATACAGATGTACCTCCGGTAATTACAGCTACTCCTACGGATGCTTCAACGTGTGGTCCGACCGCGAATGGCAGTATAACAATTGCAACCGTACCTCCGGGAGTTCCGAACCTGACCTATCAGTTGTATGACGGTGGTGGTGTCGTACCGGCAAATCTCAGAAGTGAGGGGGCGTCCAATGTATTCAACACACTTCCGGTGGGACAATACACGGTTCGTGCAGGAGATAACGTCACTCGTTGTTTCTCTGATCCGGTGACTGTAAATATTGCGGATGTCTCTGTAATCCCGGATCCTATACTGGCTGTTACGGATAATACATCCTGTGATCCGGCCAATCCAAACGGTCAGATCGAAGTAACAGGTATTTCTAATGAAGCAAATCCGTTATCCGACTATAGTTACGGTTGGTCTGTGGTATCAGGTCCTCCGGTTGGATCTGTCGGAGGCTCCGATGGGCAGATTTTCCAATCATTGGATGTGAATACCTATCAACTCGTTATTGAGAATACCCTTACAAACTGTCAGAATGTAGTGCTTAGTGATGTAGATGTGTTAAGTGTTATCCCGGTTATTGACAGTGTGGCTGTGGTTGATGCAACCTATTGTGTTGATCCGTATCACAGTGAAGCCGAAATATATCAGTTAAACGGATCTACTGCTGCTCCATTCTCAGATTTCACGTTTGAGTGGACCAATCTTGATAATGGAACAACCTATCCGGATACAGACTATCATGTTGAAAACATAGCTGCAGGCAGCACTGCAATGCCTCCGGGCAATTACGTTGTGGTAGCATACGACCAGTACCTGTGTCCTTCAGATCCGTATAACTTTGAAATTGAAGATGCAACCGTTCCGCCGGCATTTACACTAAGGACTACCCCGAATACCTCATGTACATGGGTGCCAGGCGATCCGTCAAGCTATGCTAATGGTACTATTGCTACAAATTATACAGGCCCGAATCCGGCGGCCACCTACCAGTGGTACCGCAGAACAGGTGCCGGACCATGGTCTCTTATTACACCATCCACAGGAGTGCCTGACAGTATTTCGGGTCTTCACAACGAAGACAACTACCGTCTGAATGTTATTGATGATCATGGTTGCGCAGCCAATCAGTTTGCCTCGATCGGACGTGTTCAGGCAGACAATCCGCATATCGTACTGGATTCCGTGCTTAATGTAAATGATTGCGGTAATCCGAATGGTGTGGTAGCCGTACATGTTGATGCCGGTCCATCCACCCCTCCGGGTGTTCATCAGTATGACCTTACCGGCACAGCATCCATGAGCCAGAACGATAATGGTGTATTCGAATGGCTGGATGAAGGAACCTACCAGGTTCAGGCATTGAATACATTCACTCAATGTTTGTCAAATGTTATTGATACGGCTGTATTTATTGTTCCGGAACTTGAATTCACTGTTTCCAGATTTTTCCCTGCAACCTGTGTTGCTGCTGATGGTAGAATTATTTATGAATCAGAAGCTAAAAACGGCACAAATGAAGCCGGACCTCCTCCAATAGGTGCCGGGTTTAACTATGAATGGTTTGAAGGAATTAACACATCAACTCCTCTAGTCGGTAAACCAATTACCCAACCAAATCAATGGAGCACTGAAGTAAACCTATTGGATGCAGGGTATTATACAATCCGGATTACAGACTTAGAGACTACATGTCAAATAGATACTACTATTTATCTTCCTGCTAATGAAACTCCTATTGTAACCAGTTCGATTCCGTACGATGTTACTCAGTGCTTCCCCCCAAATGGCGCAGTTGATGTGATTGTGGCTGATACTACATTTGGCCAAATGCCAAGTACTGATACGGCAACTTATGCCAATTATGATTTCCTTATTTTTGAAGGCGAAACATTTGATGAGGGATGGTTGAATCCAGGTGATGGTGAATATATGTATCTATATGGAAAAACTATAGCCGATACTATCAATGGTCCCGCTCCATTCACAAACATGGAAATAGGAACCTATACAATTGTCACAAAAGAACGATTTGGGAATCATTGTTTCTCTGATCCAAATACAATCGAAATAGGCCTTGACTTCGACTTCCCTGACTTCCTGTTAAGTGAGATCAGGCCGGATAATACATGTGAAGGAGCGCCAACAGGAAATGGTATTCTCGCTGAAACAAGTGGTAACTATCCCATTGGAGCTCAATATGAATATGCATGGTATAAAGGACTCGACACATCTGACCCGACTAAATTGGTAGTCGGACAAAATAGTGCTGCCCTGATAACACCGGATACACTAAGAGCGGGCATGTACAGCTTCCACATTGAAGTTACAGGAGCCGGTCCGGGATTGGGTTGTGATACCTCCGGTTATACCACACTGAGTAAGAAAATTGAAAACCTTACCCCTTCGGCTATATTCTCCGACAAAACAGTCTGTGATGCTGATAACGGAAGTGCTTACATCGACGATATTTATGTTGATGGCGTTTCTCAGGGTGGTTTGACAGGTTATACAGACCTTACAATTTATGACAGTAATCTTGCTCCACTTGCTCCACAACCAGGAAACGGCACATTAGCTGTGCCTTGGACAGGTCTTTCAGACACGGTATTCTTTGCAACAGTAAGGAACGATACTACGTTCTGTGTCTCGGAACCGGCAAGAATCGACATCAATGATGTAACGGTTAATCCGGATGTGACAGTTGTGCTGAATTCTCCGGATTACCATTGTGCAGGTGGTACGCCTGACGGTGAACTGGAAGCCTTCTCAACAGCAGGAGATCAGAATCCGGCACAATGGAGCTTCGAATGGTACGGAGGCAGCAATACCTCAGGCCTACCATTTGTAACCAATGCAGTCGCAAGTCAATTGTCAGGAAATCTGTCCGATAGTCTGTATACCGTTGTGGTAACCGACATTTCGGATGACGATGTCAATGACGGATGTTTCTCTACGGTAGCAAGAAGAGTGCCGTTCAGAAATACAACAATCAATATAGATGCTTCGGGTCTTGACCAGACAACCTGTATACCGGGTGGTCAGATTGAAGTCAACTTTATCCAGGAAAACGATGGTGTAAATCCGGCTTCAACAACAAATGCTCCATATACAGGCATTTACTCATTGAGTTTGTATGATGAAAACCTGAATGCATTAAATCCGGCGACAGATCCGTATTCGGTTTTTGATCTTGCAACGGGTCTGACACCAAACAGTGTACCGGCAGGAACCTATTATGTACGTGCAATAAACGATACACTTGGATGTAACAGCAGCATTCCGGAACAGGTTATTATCCGTGATGTAAGCGTTGATCCGATCGTATCGACAACAATAGTTGCCCCGCAGGTCAGTCTGAAGCCTTTCCCGGCTTCCTGGACAGGAGAAATCAGCGCCCTGGCAACAGAAGCTGATGGCTCAACCCTTCCGGGCGGTTATTATTACCGATGGTTTGCCGGCACGGACACATCAACCTATATCGTTGATGGTGCAGGAATGACAAATCTGGATGAGGGATATTACACCGTAAAAGCATTGAGTATTGACACGGAATGTGAAGCGTTGTTTACAGATTATGTACCACTGGAAGTTCTTACTCCTGAGTTCTTATACGATCTGGAACCACAGAGGAACTGTGCTCTTCCTGACGGAAGTATAACTGTACATGACATCTCTCTGGATGGAAATCCGGATCTGATGGCAAACTATAATTTCTACTTCTATGACGGCACCTATGTAAATGATACCTTACTGGCCTCCTCTATTATACCAGGAGTTGATCCGTCAATCCAATACCCGGATCTGGCTGAAGGCTATTACTACGTTGTAGCAAGACAAAACGACTACTGGTATCAGTCACTCCCTGTTCAGGTTTATATATCAGACAGTACAGTATTCCCGGTTATCACACTCGATCAGGCAAATTCCAATCCTATGACCAGTTGTGATCCGAGCATATCAGCGAATGGTTCCCTGACTGTAACAGCAACAGAAGAGTCGGGCATACCGGCTTCAGCTTACAACTATCAATGGTATTCAGGAGCAAATGTTAATCCTTCCAATATCATCACAGGAGCTACAAA
>JBNKDZ010000442.1:0-4091 GCA_050288525.1 Cyclobacteriaceae bacterium | reverse complement strand
AATAACATTTTTGAAACATTTCCACATACATATAGTTGGCCGGGTACAGGGAGTAGGGTTTCGCCCGTTTATCTATCGTTTGGCTGTCAATGCCGGATTCTCCGGCTGGGTGATCAATGCCATGGATGGCGTGCATATCGTTCTTCGAGCTACGCAGGAACAAGTTAAAATATTTGTTGAGAGCATTAAAGCAAATAAACCGGAACAATCCATTATCACGGATATTTCCACAAACCGTTATGAAGGGATCATTGAAGAGGGCTTTTTTATCGGAAATAGTGATCCGTCAGCCATCCCGGATGTCCTGATATCCCCTGATTTTGCCATGTGTGACCAATGCAGGACCGAAATCGATGATCCGGATAACAGGCGTTACGGCTACCCGTTTATCACCTGCACCAAATGTGGTCCGAGGTATTCCATCCTGACTGATATTCCCTATGACCGTGACAATACCACCATGCAGGATTTCCTGATGTGCCCTGAATGTGGCAGAGAATATGAGGATACGGATGACAGAAGATTTTATTCACAAACCAACTCGTGTCCGGCATGTAAAATTTCACTGGAGTTATTTAACAATCAAAAAGAACGAATATCCGGAGAGGATCATGAACGGATTGATTTTGTTGCCCGGGAGATCAGCAACGGGAAGATTATAGCAGTTAAAGGTATTGGCGGGTATTTGTTAATGGCGGATGCCGGTGATCCGAAGGTGGTAACGAAGCTACGGGGACGAAAACGGCGACCGGCAAAACCTTTTGCGCTGATGTATCCTTCTCTTGACATGGCCAGAGAGGATCTCTATATCCATCAAAACGAAGCTTCAGCACTAAGCAGCATCGAATGTCCGGTGGTTTTATGTGAGATGCGTCCTGAATGTCAAGTGGCCGGAAACGAAATAGCTCCGGGATTGGATCGTTTGGGAATTATGCTACCCTATACACCATTGTTTTTCCTTATTTTAAAACAAATCGGGCATCCTGTAATCGCAACAAGTGGCAATGTCAGCGATGCAGCCATCATGTATCAGGATCAGGAGGCGTTGTCGGAACTTTCGTCAATCGCAGATTATATTTTGTGTAATAACCGCAACATTGTTGTTCCACAGGATGATTCGGTACTTAAATACACGAAGAATGGTCAGAAGATTCTGATCCGACGTTCCAGGGGACTGTCTCCGGCGTTTATCCAGCAAGCCATAGATCCTTCCTGTAACAAAACAATGCTGGCGATGGGGGCTATGCTGAAAAGTGCTTTCGGGATCTGGCATGCCGGCAGGTGCAATATCAGTCAATATCTTGGGGATGCCCTGTCTCCCGAATCTCAGGCGAGTTATGATCACACGCTAAATCATACGTTGAATTTGTTGCATTGCACGCCTGAGATGGTCATTGTAGACAAACATCCGGCCTATTATTCAACCATCCGGGGCAAAGAACTGGTGAAAAAATACAAATCTGAGCTGTTGGCCGTACAACATCATGAAGCACATTTTTATGCTGTTATGGGCGAAAATGCATTGCTTTATCAGCCGGAACCTGTTTTAGGGGTGATCTTGGACGGTACGGGGTATGGCGATGACGGACACATATGGGGAGGAGAGTTTTTTGTGTATCAGGATAATTCAGTCTCCAGAATACATCATATGCAGTATTTTCCGCACATTACAGGAGATAAGATGTCAAGGGAACCCCGGATATCTGCATTGGCAATTCTGAATAACATCCCCGGAAAGGATAATTTTGTAAGAGAATTGTTTTCTCCGGAGGAATGGCAAATTTATAAAAGCCTCCTGGCAGAGCCCGAACTGTTAACCTCAAGCATGGGAAGGCTGTTTGATGCTGTTGCCTGCCTGCTGGGATTGGGAAGCGTATGCAGTTTTGAAGGTGAGGCCGCCATGTATCTGGAGCGTCTGGCGGAGGATTTTTGTGGAAAAAATCCGTATCCTGAACCATATCATGTTAACCTTTCAGAAAACGAAATTCCGGTTTTCGAATGGATGGAATTGCTGGTCGATGATATAGAGAACCGAAAAGAAAAAAATTATGTAGCAGCAAGATTTCATTGCACCATCGTATACATAATTGAACAGATTGCCCGGCAACAGAATATCAAAAAACTGGCATTTAGCGGAGGCGTATTTCAGAACGGACTTTTGGTCGATATGATCATTGAAAAGCTGGGAAAGACGTATGCGCTATATTTTCATAAGGATCTTTCTCCGAATGATGAATGTATTCCATACGGACAGTTGGTGGCTGCATGTTGCATCCATAAGAAAAATTCCTTTAATTGAAGAAAGAATAAATAAGAAAGACAATGTGTTTGGCTATACCAGGAAAGATCATATCTATTAAAGATGAAAAGGATGCAGCATTCCGAATCGGGAGAGTGTCTTTTGATGGTACCATTCAGGAAGTGAACCTGGCCATGGTACCTGAAGCGGTAATCGGTGATTATGTATTGGTACATGTCGGACTTGCCCTGAATGTGGTTGATGAAGAAGAGGCGAAAAAGACGCTGGAATATTTTAAGGATATGGAGGATAAAGGACTTCTTGGAAGCCCGGATCAAACCACAACATAAGATCTTTATGAAACATCTCGATGAATACCGGCAGACCGGCTATGCTAAAAAACTTCTCGACGAGATCCATGTTGTCGTGAAAAATCCGTGGTCCATCATGGAGATATGTGGCGGACAAACACATAGTCTGGTTAAAAACGGCATCCTCGATCTTCTTCCTGACAACGTTCAAATGATTCACGGGCCGGGTTGTCCGGTTTGTGTCACACCGGCCGAACTCATTGACCAGGCCATATCCATTGCAGAAAATGAGGACGTCATATTGTGTTCCTTCGGGGATATGATACGGGTACCGGGATCAGCAAAAAGCCTGTTGAAAGCCAAATCAGAAGGGTGTGACATTCATGTAGTGTATTCACCCCTGGAAGCAGTAGCCACTGCAAGGCAACATCCCGATAAGCAAATCGTATTTTTTGCCGTCGGATTTGAAACAACAGCCCCGGCAAATGCGCTGTCGGTATTGCAGGCTGATAAACTTGGTCTCAAGAACTATTCGATCCTCTCTTCCCAGGTATTGGTGCCTCCGGCTATGGCGGCCATTGTACAGGATAAGTCTACCCGGATTGATGGTTTCCTGGCGGCAGGTCATGTCTGCACGGTGATGGGGACAGGGGAGTATCAGCAGTTTGTTGAAACGTACAAGCTTCCTGTAGTGGTGACCGGTTTCGAATCTGTGGATCTGTTGCAGGGAATATTGAGTTGTGTAAAGCAGCTTGAATCGGGCGATATCCGATTGGAAAATCAATATTCGAGGGTTGTGCGGAACGAGGGTAATGTGGAGGCAAAAAGAATAATTGAGGAAATCTTTGAGGTAGCAGACAGGCATTGGAGAGGTATCGGCGTTATTCCGGCCAGTGGGTGGGAAGTACGAGAAAAATATCAGGCGTTTGATGCAAAAAGAAAATTTAAACAGGAAGTAAAGGTTATTGAGGAAGATATGCGCTGTATAGCAGGCGAAATACTAAAAGGGATCCGGAAACCGCATGACTGTGGAGAGTTCGGAAAAGGATGTACTCCCGCAAATCCGTTGGGAGCGCCGATGGTGTCTTCTGAAGGGGCCTGTGCCGCATATTTTCAGAATTTCGAAGGTTGATGAATAAAAAGGATACGATAAAGATGCAACTGAATTGTCCGTTACCGGAATTTGACTTTGACACAATCACCATCGGACATGGCGCCGGAGGGCTTCTTACTCATGAATTGCTGAATGAAGGGGTATTTAAACTGCTGTCCAACCCATACCTGGACGCTCAGCAAGACGGAGCTATCCTGGATCTGGCAGGACCTAACGCCTTTTCGACAGACAGTTATGTAGTCTCCCCGATATTTTTTCCCGGAGGAAACATCGGCGAACTGGCGGTCAACGGAACGATCAACGATCTGGCCATGTGTGGGGCAATGCCTCAGTATTTGTCGTTGAGTTTCATCATCGAAGAAGGATTGAAAACCACCCATTTTTTGGAAATACTTCAATCCATAAAAAAAGTTGTGGACGCATCCGG
>JBNKDZ010000441.1:0-7164 GCA_050288525.1 Cyclobacteriaceae bacterium | reverse complement strand
CGGTTGTCACAATAGATTGGCGACTTCCAGCCCGATGCCCAACTGAAAGGTTCGTCAACATTGAGCTTAATGGCATTAATCTCCAGTAAATTTTTTGCTACTTTCTTATCAGAATTTTTCATAGAATAATTTTTAAAATTTATGATCACAAAAATAGAAATAATATTTCGATTATCAGGATTCTTTGCATTCTTGCGTAAATAAATATTTTTGAATACTGTAGTACAATGAAGATTTTCATCAAAGACATTCCGGTAAATATTGTTTCTGACCAGGAACTTCTTGAAACCCACCAATTTGATCTTATCATTGATGGCTCGAATGATCAGTTCGGGTTCAAGGATCTTAAAAAGGATGTATTAATAAAAAACTGTTCGAAGAAACTGTTAGATCAGTTTTTACTTTTTCTCAAACAGAACAAAATAAAAACGCTCGAAGAGATCACGTTTCTTGTGGATGATTACAAACAAATCGTAAAAAGCATCAAAAAGCAGTATACGGTTATTAAAGCTGCAGGTGGGCTCGTACTTCATGAAGGAGAAGTATTAATGATCTACCGTCTTAAAAAATGGGACCTTCCCAAAGGCAAACTTGAGAAAGGAGAAAAACCAAAAAAAGCTGCACGACGTGAAGTTGAAGAAGAGTGTAATATCAAGGTTAAGCTGGGAGAGAAGATATGTGATACCTGGCATACCTACAAACAAAACGGCAAGCGTATCCTGAAAAAAACCTATTGGTACAAGATGTATTGTATTGATGATTCTGAAATGAAACCTCAGACATCCGAAAACATTGAAGACATCCGCTGGATGGAAGAAAAGGAGCTGAGAAATGCTTTTTATAATACCTACTCCTCAATACGCCATGTATTCAGGCACTATTATGCAATGGATTAATCGAGGGAATACGGGATATATTTTGAGATATCACCGTTATAGCTGTGAACTTCACGGATAATGGAAGAACTGATAAAGGCGTACATCGGAGAAGTTATAAGAAAAACTGTTTCCAGATCGTGGTACAGATCCTTATTGACCATAGCAATACTGTTTTCATATTCAAAATCTGTGGTATTGCGAAGACCTCTTAACAGAAACTGGGCTCCATGAGATTGTGCTACCTGTGCTGTCAGCTCTGTATAGGTAATGATGTGGATATTATCATACGCTTTAAAACACGCACGAATTTTTTCCTGCATCATTTCAATACTAAAATACCGCTGCTTTTTTGAATTAATACCGAGGGCAATAATTACCTCGTCAAAAATCCTTAATCCCCTTAATACGATATCTTCATGACCCCGGGTAAAGGGATCAAAGGATCCGGGAAAGAGTGCAACACGTTTCATATTATTGAATTAAACCGAAGGGAGGCTAAACAAGTCAAAATACTGGTGATCGGATATTTCATCAAACACATATCCATATTCCAATCCGGATGGACGATTGCCCGGGCTTAAACGATGTATAGATTCTTTCAGAGCACTGTAGTGAGGTGTTTGTTCTCCCATATAACCATACAACAAAATATTCTTTTCCGTTAGATTTATTTCCAGCTCGTGAGCAACCATATTCACAAAACGCATATAATCATTAAATGCCTTGATGGTATACTGGTTATAGAATACAAGTTTATTATTGTTTACAACAATGATATGCAAACCAAACCTGTCAACATACAATGCCATATGTTTTTCATCGTTTTCAGATGAAAGCACCCCACTTATAAGAGCACTGCATTGGTGTATCAGCCGGACTTTCTTTGCCGGATACATTTCGCGGATAAAATCAATAACTGATTCTTCGACCGCAAAAACATTTATAAATCCTGCCCTTTCATGAAAAGTAACAATTACTTCATCCTGTTCCGGATGATAATCAGAATTCAGAGCCAAATAAGAGGAAATATTTTCAATGGAATAGATCTCAGGGGGGATAAACGAATATTTTTTGTTTTTTATGGCCAATGTGACAGACTTCCAGAATCCAGCCATTAATAAGTGATGATCATCAAAAAGAGCATGGAGTATATCATTCCTGGTCTGTTCGTCGCTTGTTTTTTCGAAGATATAATCTTCCAGAAGGACACAACGGTTGGTTTGACTATCAGTAACCAGCACCTGAAAATCCTTCATTCCGAGATGCATAGACAAATCATAATGATGCAGATCGTCTATAGTAAATTTCGGATCTTTAATTTTTTTAATTAAGCGAAACGGACTCTTTGATGTATACTCCAAGTTATTTTTTTATTCTCCGCCCCAGTTACCGGATACTGATACTTCAGTTCTTGAACCGACTCTAAGGGCATTTTCATTATTATTTTTACGTCTTTCAGGATTCTGAGGAAGAACGTCTTTTGCTTCAAAGACATCGACAACAACATTGTTTGTCTTGATCTTTCCGGCAAATAATTCGAAGTTTTTATCTTCTTCAATTCCTGGTATCTTCGAAAGCATTTTTATATCACTGATCCGGTCATAAGCCAGGAGCACCAAATTAACATCTTTTTCAACCTGCGCTCCTTCGTTTGAATACACTTTTTCAATTTTAGCATTGTAGGGCGCTTTTTGTTGAATCGGTTTTCCCTTCTCACTTATGATCGTTGCAATCAGATCTCCTTTTTTTACAGCGGTTCCTTCAGGCAACAAGTCCTGAACTGTTCCTGCTGCTAAACTCGTAATCGGTTCTCTGATGACAAATATCGAATCTTTAACAGAAACTTTTCCGAGTGTATCTATAGTAACGATAACATCTTCTCCTCCGTATTCCTTCATGATAATTTCTTCCGATTTTTGTGTTAAATAAATACTTCCCGTATCTACAAAACTGATCAGGGTATCGAAGCTACCCGTATATTTTCCGTTTACTGCCAGATACGCTACTTCAGCATCCCGAATCATATGAAGTTTAGTTTTAACCATTGATTCCTGCTTCGCTATATGCGCATCAGCATCGATTTTCTCTTTTATCTTTAATACTAACAGGATTGCTAATCCAATAGCAACCAAAAAGAAAAAAATTGACAATATCCTAGTTCCTACCATTTCAGTTGAATTTATTTTTTGCAATTATATAAATTTTATGATTTAAATCGTAATTTATTACAAGCTATTTAAGGTATTTTTATTCCATATAAAGTAACCTCTCATGTTCATAACAGCATCAAGATCTGTACAATTGTGAAAAACCTGATGCACATCGTCTTTTTTAATTATTTTAAGATCATTCAAATTCATAAATCTTACATTCCTGATTATTTGATCATTGTCGGGCATTTCAGGGTCCCTGCCGATAATCAAATCTCCTCCGGTTTTCTCAACACGAAAGTATAACTCTATTGCGTGCAGTGGTGGATTCAGGAATTCAAGCGTAAATAAAAATTCTGACACCTCAACGATCAATCCTGTTTCTTCTTCAAACTCCCGTTTTAAATTCTCCTCTGCAGATTGTCCGAAGATCATCCCTCCTCCCGGAGGTGACCAAAAACCGGAATTTCCATCTCCAATCTGATGATTTACTAATAATATGCTATTATTTTCAATACATAATCCACAAACTCTGACCCTCAATCTGTTTCCATATTCTGAAATAATCTTATCACTCCATTTTTTCATTGAATGTACTCAATGTTTAAAAATTAATTGATGATCGAGTTTATGTTCATAATATCCGGCATTGAAAATAAGTAACAACTCTTCAAATAAAAAATTATCTAAAGTTAAAATTATTGTAATTTGCATCCGACAAAATCAAATTCATTAATTTTAATCATACGGAAATTGCCCGAGATATCTCAGATCCTTCATTCAAAATTCCCCTATGAGCCTACAGAAGGGCAATTGCAGTTTTTTAATATCCTTGATTCCATGTTTGGCAAAAAAAGTGCCCAAAAAGATACTTTAATTGTTAAAGGATACGCAGGTACAGGTAAAACCACCCTTGTCAGCACCCTTGTCGGTGTCCTTCCGCTGTTTAATTACCGGTTTATGTTGCTCGCACCTACCGGACGGGCCGCAAAGGTTCTTTCATCCTACGCGCTCAAAACATCGTATACCATCCACAAGATCATTTATAAACAGGTTGCTGACCCAAAAAGCGGAGACCTCCATTTTGTACGTCAAAAGAATTATTTCCGTAAAACCGTTTTTATTGTTGATGAGGCTTCACTGATTTCGGATGATGCCGTGCATGCAGAAAATAGTCTGCTTAAAGATCTTATCGAATATGTGTTTGAAAAACCGGACAACAAGCTTTTTTTAATAGGCGATACAGCGCAGCTACCACCCGTTGGAAGCCTGGAAAGTCCTGCTTTACAAACCGAATACCTAAGAGATTATTTCGGGCTGGACCTGTCGGATATCGAACTGAAAGATGTGATCAGACAGGAAAAAGATTCAGGAATACTATTAAACGCTACCGGCTTACGAACAAGTATAAACAGCCGGTCTCCTGGTATTTGTCTCTCAACTTCAGGTTTTAAGGATATATTCAGGATGTCCACCGACAGGCTGGAGGATGGGTTGAGATATGCTTACGATAAATATGGCATCGAAAACACTGCCATTATATGTAAATCAAACTGGCAGGCTGTACGGTATAATGAATATATACGAAGAAATATTTTATTCAGAGAAGATGAGATTGAGACAGGCGATATCCTTATGATTGTCCGGAATAATTACTTTTTCCTGGAAGAGGACTCTCCTGCCAGCTTTATTGCAAACGGCGATTTCGCTGAGATACGGAAGATCTTTTCCTATGAAGACATGTTTGGTTTCCGTTTTGCCCGTCTGGAATTACAACTTGTCGACTATCCGGACATGCAACCTTTCGAAGCCCGGGTGATCCTGGATACCCTTCACAGCAATACGCCTGCGTTAAGCCAGGAAGAGAGTAAAAAGCTGTATCATGAAGTATCTCAAAGCTATACCGGGATAAAATCCAGGAAAAAATTTAAAGAAGCAATCCAGGCAGATGAATATCTTAATGCGTTACAGGTAAAATTTGCCTATGCACTGACATGCCATAAGTCACAGGGCGGGCAATGGGAAATTGTATTCATTGATCCGGGTGTCGAACGAAATGATGCATTGGAAATTGAAAAGATCCGTTGGCTGTATACGGCGATTACCAGAGCACAAAGAGAGGTATATATGATAAATTTTAATCCTAAATACTTTCAGACGGAATAATTATTGCATCTGTATTCCGTTTTGAATATATCATGTGTAAATTGGATCACTACCTTATGAAACGTGTATTTATTGCTATATTTCTTTGTTTCTTATCTTCAGCACTTCTCTTTGGTCAGAATATCGATACCGTAGATAATTCGGGTTATGCTGAAATAGAATTTAAAATTTCGAGCTTTGATCTAGGAAATATTTTTCAGGGCGATTCAGCTGTACAGGTTTTTGAATTTTCGAATGTCGGCACCACTCCGTTATTGATCCATAATGTTATTGCCACCTGCGGATGTACAAGTCCGGATTGGTCAAAAAATCCGGTTTTACCGGGAGAAAAAGGGTCGATCACCATTATATTTGACTCAGACAACAAAATAGGGCGACAAAACAAGATCATCACCGTTCGCTCGAATGCAATCAATTCTGATTTTCATCTCAGAATCTCTGCCATGGTGATCCCTTCAAAGAAAAAGAAGGATAATGCTGACTTATGAGGCTTTATAAATTCCCAGGATCATCCATACCCATCCTGCAATTAGCACAATCCCTCCAAACGGAGTGATCATGCCCAATTTTGAAATCCCTGTCAGACACAACACATACAGTGATCCGGAAAACAGGACTGTTCCGATTAAAAATGACCAGTACGAATAATTAAGGTATTGGTGTTCGTAGCTCATCATTAGCAGGCCAAGTATCAGCAAGGCAAAGGCATGGTAAAACTGATACCGGACAGCTGTTTCAAACGTATCCGTATATCCCGATGCCTCAAGTATCTTTTTCAGTGCATGAGCTCCGAATGCCCCTGTTAAAACGGATAAACCGGCAAGAGCGGCTCCTGTAATCAGTATTATTTTTTGCATTTCCGACTATTAATTTCTACTACCAAATATTTTACTGCCAACACGTATCATGGTACTTCCCTCCTCAATAGCGATTTCATAATCTCCGCTCATCCCCATGGATAGTTCTTCCATTTCCAGATTAGGAAGATCAAATTTCTGTTTTACCTCCTCAAAGATCCGCTTCAGATTCCGGAATTCTTTGTGTATCTGTGATGCATTCTCTGTATATGTAGCCATTCCCATCAGGCCTTTGATCATAACATTTTTACATTCGGAAAATTCCGGAGATCCGATCAACGTATACAGCTCCTGTTCCGAAAGTCCGAATTTGCTTTCTTCTTCAGCAATATAGACCTGCAACAGGCAATTGATCACACGGCCATTTTTTTGTGCCTGCCTGTCTATTTCCTGTAAAAGTTTTATGCTCTCAACAGCATGAATCATATAAATGTAGGGTGCTATATATTTTACCTTATTGCTTTGAAGATGACCAATCATATGCCATCTGATGTCTTCAGATAATGCCGGTACCTTCTCTCGTAGCTCCTGAACCTTATTTTCACCAAAATCAAGCTGCCCTGCCTCATAGGCCTCCTGAATAAGCGTGATGGGTTTGGTTTTACTAACAGCAATTAATTTACACCCGGTATTCTTCAGTTTTTTGTCAAATTCTGTTATTTCACTTTTGATACTCATAAACTGCGATCATTCGTTTTATAATAAAGTTCAAATGTATGAAATATTTAGCTGCTATCCACAGCACTTACAGTGTTGATCATTATTCATACAACCTGTAAATGATCAACCTGTCATTGATTATTAATTCTTATTTTTTTTGCTAGTTTTGTTCGCCTGAACTACAAATAAAACGCTATGAACAAAAAAAGTAAAAAATTTCTATATGATTATCTGAACAGTGAATCACCTACCGGATTTGAGGCAGAAGGTCAGAAAATATGGCTTGAGTATTTGAAACCATATATCGATGAGTATATTGTTGATACCTATGGTACTGTTGTTGGAGTCATCAATCCGTCAGCACCGTATAAAGTGGTGATTGAGGCACATTGTGATGAAATTTCCTGGTTTGTAAACTATATATCGAAAGAAGGTTATATCCATGTTATCCGG
>JBNKDZ010000440.1:0-2810 GCA_050288525.1 Cyclobacteriaceae bacterium | reverse complement strand
TGACTTTTTGTTGCTTGAAGAGGACCCATTTTTTAAAAAGTATTATATGGAACGAATTGTTTTATGGAATGGGTATTACCTTGCTGTCTTTGAATGTTGATAATACAACCATTGATTGCATATTGTCAATTTCTTTTATTTCACTGACTTTTTCCAGCATCAGTTTCTGGTAAGAAGCAATATTTTTTGATATGATCTTTAAAATAAAATCACCGGCGCCGGTAATATGATGGCATTCAATTACTTCAGGTATTTCATCAATTGCTTTTATAAAGCCTTCGATATTTGCTTTGTTATGTCCTGTGAGTGAAACCATAACAAAAGTTGTTACGCCAATACCGATCTTTTGATGATCCAGTTTGGCATGATAGCTGTTTATAATACCAAGTTGCTCCAGTTTTTTTACTCGTTCCAGGGTAGGTGCCGGCGAGAGGCCAATTTCTTCAGATAATTTGGCATTTGTGATTTTTGCTCTGGATTGCAATATCTCCAGGATCTTTCGATCGATAACATCGAGTTTATGCATGTGACTCATTTCTATGTCAGAATAATATTTGGTGTAAAGATAATAAAACTAAATAATATTTTAATATGTGATGATCAATAACGATGTAATTTACATTATATTTTTTTATGGAGAACCTTTTGTGAAATTTACCAGATAACGATCTTTCTGGTAATTTTAGTATTGTCATATTGCACAGATAAAAAATACAAACCTGCATTGTAGGGTTCAAGTTCAAACCGGATGAGGTTAAGCCCAGGATTAAGATCGTTAAAAGTCCTGGCAAATACGATTTCTCCTTTGCTGCCGAATAACCTTATCATCGCATCTCCCCTTGATGGCATGATAAGAGGTACATTCACATACGATTTTGCCGGATTCGGATATGGATCAATAAGAAGGAATTCCTCATCCAGACTAATACATTGATGGTTGTCCTCAGGATTGATGTCATTAAAGTCTCCTATAGATTTACTGAGTGAAAAGCATACATAATCTATGGGGTTGTTTTCAAGTTGCAGAAGCTGAAAGGAAAATTCATAATCAATTTCCTGGCCGGGAAGGATTTCCTGATCTACCTTTTGTATGAGTTGTAATTTATCGGATATCCGGACGGTAATATCCGGATGGCTGATAAGGATATTTCCGGAATTTCGAATGATCATACTAAATTGAACTGCATCATCCACAACAGAATAGGACACATCTGATAATGTAGCGTCATAATCCGGGATAACTACTTTAATCGTTTTTCGGGAAGTATCAACACAATTATATTCATTTGTTGCAATGAGGCTTACAATGTCTTCACCAAGGTCTGAATAGGTATATGTTGGTTCTGCTTCAATACTGCTATCTGAGTTTTTAGTACTGAAATACCAGACAATACTTTCGGCTCCCAAAGACTGGTCCGAAAAATTAACGGTTAATGGCTGGGCACCATACTCCGGAAAAGCATCGAATGCTGCAACAGGCCTTGGTTTGAGTGCGATTGTATTTTCATGTGTTGCACTACAAAGATCTTCAGTAACTACATGCAATTGTACGGTTTGATCATTGACTTCGGGAAACGAATAGATCATTGTTGGTTTATTTGAAACAACATTACCATCAATTATCCATTCATATTCGGATACAGGTGAAAAATCTGAAATGATGTCACTAACAAAAGTTATACCGGTATTGGCGCACTCAGATGACATATTAAAATTCACAGAAGGGGCCGGATTGATCTGTACGGATTTTTGTATGTTGCCGGAACATAAGTTATCAGCTCTGACATACAATTGTACTTCGTATTCTCCAAGGTTTGAAAATTTGTAAGCTACTTCATCACCGCTATACATATTTCCATCAATAAGCCAGTCAGCAGAAACTATTGAACTTCCTTGTGGTGCTATTGAATTATTCAGGAGGTGTGAAGAATCACCAAGACAATTGTTTTGAATAATAAAATCAGCTGTTGGTCCCTCGATAACATTTACAGATTTAACAAGTGTATCCACACAGCCATAGTTTGACTCTACAATAAGCTGAACTTCATAAGTTTCCGGATTGTCAAAAGAAAGAAATGGTTCAAGTCCGGATGCCTGATATTGAAATGATCCTGTATTTTCCAATCGGCTGCTCCATGTTCTGGAAGTAATATTTGCTGCAGTAACCGAGCTCAGATCGAAAAATTGGATTTCGCTACCTGAGCATGCCAGTTCGTTATTGAAATCCATATCCGGTTCATATCGTACCGGAACGATTTGTTCAAATGTATTTACACAACCTGATACATTTTGAGCTGTAAGGCTGATTGAATAATCTCCACCATTGTCAAATCTATGTGTTGGGGAAGCGACACTTGATACATAACCATCGCCAAAATCCCATTCGTATCCGGTAATATCCGATCCGGTTGTATTATTGATAAAGCCAAACAGTTCATATTCGCAGGTACCTGACCATAAAAAATCAACATCAGGTCCTTCTGTTATGTTCAGTAGTTTGGAAATATTTTCGGAGCATCCCGGAATCGCTGCTGTCAGGGTGATGTTTTTACTTCCTCCGTCCGGAAAAACGAAATCTGCGTGTTCATCTGAAGATGTACCCTGATCATTGAAGTTCCATGACCATGTAACAAGGGTGTCTGCTCCGTGGAGGTTGGTAGTATTGGTAAAGGAAGTTTCGCTGTTTGAACAGATGATTCCTGTAGGCAGATCAAAATCAGGGGTTGGAGGACTATAGATGGTGATGGGTTTTTTAGTTGTATTGGCACATCCGTTATTAGATTCAATGTCGAGTGAAACCTCATAGGTAC
>JBNKDZ010000439.1:0-9545 GCA_050288525.1 Cyclobacteriaceae bacterium | reverse complement strand
AAAATAACAGCCCGTTGGCCAGCCCTACCTATTTAGATGAACTTGCTGACATAGTTGAATACATTGGAGATAATTATGAAGGTACGTATGTTATGGTTACGGACTATTGGGATTATACGCTTAGGGATGATCCGGACAGAATACCACTTGATGCTACCATGCCCATGCTAGATGCAATTGCAAGAAAACTTGCTCCATACCCACATGTATTATTTGGAATTTGTAATGAACCACGAGGTGATGGTTCACAGGCTGATAATGAGAAAGCATGGACAGCAATGAATAATGCTACTGCAACTATCCGTGCTGCTGAAAGCGATGCGGGATCTGTATACCAGCATATCATAGTTGCACAGGGATTACAGAACTTTGCGAAACATCTTGCTTATTACATTGATCATCCTATTACGGCAGGCGGAGGAGTCAACATTGCCTATGAATCACATCCTTACCTCCACATTGTGAGTGACAATGATCCTAATAAACGCGATATAGACATAGTTTGCCTGAATCCTTCAGATGACATCCCTGTGATTATTGGCGAGTATGGCACAGATCCAGGTGGCAATATGCTGGAAGAGGATTGTGATTATTTGGTTGAAGAATGTGAAAAGCGTCAAATTCCGTATATAGCATGGGCATTTCATAATAACCAGGAAATTGATATGATAACGGATCTTTTCAATCCACAACCCACTGCCTGGGGCAGAACGATTATGGAATATCTGGAAAATCATAATTCCGGATCAGGTTCGGGCGTACGTATAAATAACTTTGTTTCAAACCCATCTTCTATAAAATATGAAACAACTGCACAGGTCACTTTTTCTGCAACAATCATTGATCCGAATAGTGTAGGGATTAATTCTGCTAAACTCGATCTTTCAGCATTTGGCGCAGGAGAAGTTGATATGGTTCCTAATGGAGACAATTACAGTTATTCCTATACTGTTCAGACTGGAACTTCTCCCGGAGACAAGGAAGTGACACTAACTGTGACAACTGAAGGAGGAGATGAGATTTCGAAAACATGTACCTTGAGAATCATAGAAGCCGCTGATGATGTACTCATTCTTTATAACGACACTCATACAGAAATTACCGGGATTAATAATTGGGATGCTACAGCCATTGAAGTTACCGGTAACTCTTATGAAGGAACAAAACACTATGAATTAGATGGTACAGGTACTGATTTCTCGTATAATGAATTTATATTCGATCCAATTGATTTTAGTAAATATGAATCATTAAGCTTTGCTACTATTTTAAATTCAGTAAAATTACGACTTTATATAATAGACGTGAATGGTGATGAATTTACGGATTTTGTGTTAGATGCAAACTCAAATACGGATTATCAAGTGTATACATTTTCCATTGCGGATATAAAAGGTATTGATTTAACACAGGTAAAAAAAATAAAGTTTTTTATGTATAGAGCGGATCAAACCGGAGTATTATTTCTTGATGATATGAAGCTTTCTCCATTTATGACAAATCAGACTCTTTCTGTAACTCCTTCCACCATTACACTTGATGCAATCCAGGGGAGTCAGGGGAATATAACCGTTAATTCAAATGTAAATTGGACAGTTTCCACAACAGCCGGCTGGCTTGATTTGAGTGTTTCAAACGGTTCAGGTAATGGAACAATCACTGTAACAACCTCTGAAGTAAATGCTTCCGGATCAGACAAGACAGCAGATGTTATTATATCTTCACCCGGATTAAATAATCAGACTGTCACCGTAACCCAGAAATGGGAAGATGCAAATGGTGTTGGAATTGACCCATACGTTTATTCAGAAGTGGCACTATATCCAAATCCTGCGAGATCTACATTACATGTGGATAATCCAAATCCGGCATTTGTTGAGATAATAGATTTGCAGGGAGTATCTTTGATAAAGAGAAATAATGTAACGAGCACTGATATTGATATCTCAGTTCTTTCTAAAGGTGTTTATATTGTAAGAATTGAGATGAGAGGTTCCACAATAGTGCGAAAGATTATTAAAGAATAGTGATAGAAACATATTATTACATTTTTAAGCCTAGATGTTGATAAATGGATAAAAACAAGGGCATCCTTGAATATAATTCTTCGAGGATGCCCTTGTTTATTTTTTATTTAGACAAGTTTAATCGCTAATCATTATTTAACAAGGAATTTTTGATTATAAACACGGCCCCCGTCGTTTACTGAAATTATATAGAGACCAGGTGTAAATTTGCGGACATCCATGGTGTTTTTACCAGGATTCAGCTTTATCTCCCTCATTAAAAGCCCGGAGGTATTACAAATGGTAGCATACGCAAAATCGGTGCAATGGATATTAAGAATATTTTCGGCCGGAGTAGGGTATAGCTGGAAATCTTCCTGGTCAAAAGTATTTTCTACACCGGTTATTATGGTTCCTGGACATATTGTTTTTAATTCTTCAACAGAATTACAACCTGCCGCATTGGAATAAATGGAGACATCGCAGTTACTATTGTTAATGTTTTCGCAAATAAACGGATAATCGCAAATTGCAAGCATTGGATTTTCATTAACATATAGCCGGCTAAGGTTCGTGTTTTGGAGATTCCCCAACCCCGAAATGTCTGTTAATTTATCGTTTTGTCGGATACCAACATCAATGGACAATTGAGTGAGAGATGAAAATCCTGTAATATGTTCCAGATTCGGATTTTTAAAAATAACCAATCCTTTGGGAGCGTTTAGTGTTTTAAAACCCTCAACACTCGCCAATTGATCATTCTCCTGAATTGTAAGAGCTTCTCCAACAGTTTTCAGACTATCCAATTCAGAGATTTCTGTAATACTGTTTAACTTGTGTAGAAATAGATCCCCATTAACTACAGCTAATTTTTCAAGCCCGTTAAGGGAGCTGAGATCTGGAAGTCTGGATAATGAAAAATTACCATCTACTGATCTTAGAGAGCGCAAACCTTCCAGAGTTTGAAGATCATTGTTGTCATAACATTCGAAATCACCTTTAACTTCCGTGACATTTTGAAGGCCTTCAAGGGTTGCAAGTTTCGGATTGTCAAAAATTTCAACAGAACAACCTATACTAATTAAATTAGATAAACCATCAATTTGAGTAAGTGAGGCATTGCCGGATATTTCAAATTCTACTGGTACTACAGCAGTTCCGGCACGGCTTAATGAAGACAGGTTGTCAAGATTCTTTAACGAATTATTGTTTCTGATAATGAATTGAACGGAGACATTATCTACGTTATCCAGGCCGGATAGATTTTCCAATCTGTCATTTCCCTGAATGACTAATATCTGAAGATCGTCAATATCGCTAAGCGCTTGAAGGTTCGTTAAAGAATCATTATACTCTAATACCAGTTTGGATTCAATATCATAAAGATTCTGGAGTCCATCGAGTGTTTTTAATGTTGGGTTTCCCCTGATAATTAATCCAAAACATCTGTCTAAATTGTTGAGCCACTTTAAGGAATCCAGCGATTTATTGTCTTCGATTATCAGATTTTTCTCAACTTCATTGAGGTTGCTCAGGCCTTTGGTACTATATAATTTTTTGTTAGACGTGATTTTCAGATCTCTGCCAATATTGTCCAGATTGTCCAATCCCTCCAGAGTGGTCAGGTTGTCGTTGTTCATTATGGAAACAGACCCACCCACTTCCTCGAGGCTCTGTAATCCGTCAAGATCATAAACATTGTTGACATACGATATTTCCAGATTACCTTCGATTTCAGTGATATTACCAAGATTATCTAAATCTGTAATATCACCCTGAAGCGTCACACTTCCCTTAATTACTTCGCAGTCAGGATATTGTTGAATGAAATCATTCAGACATTCCTGTGATTGACATTGTAATCCTGTATAAAGACATTCCTGAGCGTTTGAGTTTAATGAAATATTAACTGATAATACAGTACATATCATTAAGAAGTGAAAAAAATTTGGCATGCTTGTTTTCATTGAGTTATTAGTTTTTTTATTGTTACAAATACGTTGGACAGCAATAGTGGGATAAGTGCGAAAAGAAAGCATTTATGTTATGCTTAATAACATAGAGACCGCAAAATTAAGGTCTAAAAATTTACTAAGCAATGATACCAGATTAATTTATAATTTTTAAACCTTTTTACTGGATAATATTATAGTACGTTAATGTTTATTAAAATATTTCCTTGCATAATAGGAGATGCCGGAATTTGTTTTTGAAAGTTTCACCGGGTCTACTTTCACTTTAAAGCGATCATAGGAATAAAGGCCGTTGAATTCATTTTCTACGTCATATAGTTGGTAAAATACAGCAGCAGACAATCCTTTATGAATGAGCGTTTTCAGGTTTTCTGTTACCTGAAAGATGAACTTTTCATGTTCCTTAATCTGGGCTTTACCGGTTATATTTTCCTCGAGTATGAAATTGATGCCACTAAATGATCCGATAACAAGTGCCTGGTTGTGATCAGGGCTGTGATCGGGTAATTGTGGTATTGCGTAATAGTGATAGTCACGTGTATCGCCTGTTCCGAAGTCATTGCCTCCGCTTGGTCCGCCCACCAGCCTGGTGCTGTCCACGTCCTGAACCCAGGGAATGATCTCTTTTGTTCTGAATTGGCCCCATCCTTCATTAAAGGGCATCCATAATACAATAGAAGGATGATTCCATAATTGGTCAATAATGCGTTCAAATTCGATTTTAAATTGGGCCTCTGATATAAACTCCCGATTGATCTCAGTATTGTCAATGCCTCCGGGAGCTTTCCATGGAGCATTTTTATCACTGTTTGGCATATCCTGCCATACCAATATGCCTTGTTTGTCACAATAGTGATACCAGGTCTGAGGTTCTACTTTGCCATGCTTCCGGATCATATTGTAACCAAGTTTTTTAACATTATCGATGTCGAATCGCATAGCATTCAGGGTGGGGTAGGCGTATAATCCATCAGGCCAGTATCCCTGATCCAGAATGCCAAGCTGAAAATAGGGTTGGTTATTAAGGAATAATCTTTTAATGCCTGATCCATCTTTCTCAACAGAGATCTTACGCATACCAAAGGAGGTATTAATTTTATCAAGTGTAACACTGTCGTGGATCAGAGATATTTCGGAAGCATAAAGGAACGGATCTTCAGGTGACCATAATTTTGCTTTATCAAGTACTATTTTAGAAGTTCCGGGAGTAAGAAGGGTATCTGCTATGGTGAGGGAATTGTCAATAATTTTAATCCTTACTGAATCTCCCGGAATATAATTGCTGATATCAGCAGAAATAAATACACAGTTCCGGTCAATATCCGGGGTCATGGTTACGGATCGGATATGTGATGGACTTACTGGCTCCAGCCATACTGTTTGCCAGATGCCTGAGACAGGGGTGTGCCAGATGTCTGCATTCTGGTTTGATTGTTTGCCTCTGGGTTGGTGATATTCATCGGAAGGATCCCAGACACGTATTTCAATTTCCTGAGCACCTTGTTCCTTAAGGTATGGTGTGATATCAAAACTAAACGGATCATATCCTCCACGGTGTTGTCCTGCTTCTTTTCCATTTACAAAGACAGTTGTTTCCCAGTCGCAGGCACCAATATGTAACAGGATATGCCTGAAGGACCAATCCGAGGGTATATGAAAACTTCTTTTATACCATATGAACTTGTTTTTTCCGACCCTTCTGTTCAATCCTGAAAGAGAAGATTCGACCGGAAAAGGGACTATAATGGTTTTACTATATTCGGGAATGGTATCTTTTTCTATATCGGTCAGGGCAAATCGCCATCTGCCATTCAGGTTTTTCCAGGCATCCCGAACCATAGCCGGTCTGGGGTATTCGGGTCTGGGGTTGTCAATGTCAACATCCCGGGTCCATTGCGTGTAGGAGTTGCCGGCATCTGGTAGCAGGGATGAATTTTGAGCTCTCAACAAAATAGCCGAAGTACTTGTAAACAGGAAGATCAGGATGATCCTGTAGGTGATTTTTCTTACGAATGCCGGAAGCATATGATCAATATTTGTGTAGTCAGAATATGATTTTAACTGTTCTTTTCGTTCTAAAACGCCTAATCCTGCTGATGTTGCGGTCGTAAGAGATCGTTAATGGTTTTTACAGGATTAAACGTAGAAACCGGTACTTCAACAAACAGGGTATTCCAATCGGACATCGCCCCGTTCCATAGCCCCGGGAGCTCCAGTGCTTTCAAATCTTTACCATTCTTCGATTTTGAAGATATAAATCCGGTATCCGGATCAACAAACCGGGTAAGGTCAAATTTGTTCCCTTTATAGTCTTTTACGCCACATACGAGATCAACCGGATTGAAATGGGTGGCACTAATGGCTATTTCTTTTTGCTTTTCATCAGAGAAATCAATTTGGGATGATTCCACGATCTGTACTGAAACGGTACCGTCTGAATTCCTGGCAAAAAACGGTCCTCCCCCTGGTTCGCCTTCATTCTTAACCATACCGCATACCCTGATCGGACGGTTAAACTTCTCAATCAGGAATTTTATTTTCGAGCTTTTGTCTTGTAATGCAGGAATGTTCTTGATGTAGAGCCAGTTTTCCAAAAAGTCAAACATCTTTTCTATTTCAGTATCCTCAGGTTCATCGTGCAGACGTTTCAAATAACCAAAGATCTTTTCCTGGTATTCCGTGAGGATTCCCGCAAGCACTTTTTTATAAATAACCGTACTTTCCTTGTAATGGTCAGGCACTACATTGTCAATATTTTTTATAAAGATCAGGTCAGCATCAATATCATTCAAATTCTCAATCAGAGCTCCGTGTCCGGCAGGTCTGAACAGAAGTGAATCATCAGCCTCCCGGAAGGGGGTGTTGTCAGGATCGACCGCTATCGTATCAGTATGAGCTTTCTGTTCCGAAAAGCTGATATTGTATTTAACGCCAAACATTTTCTCATATACGGACCGAATCTCTTCAATATGTTGTTCGAATTTTGATCTGTGTTCGGGAGAAACGGTAAAATGAATGTTTACGATGGCATTTTTTCCTTTTGCATAAAGCGCTCCTTCTACCAGATGCTCTTCTGACGGGGTACGGGTTGTGTCTTTATATCTATGGAATTTTAGTAGCCCTTTTGGCAGGTTTCCATATGACAACCCGCTTTCTGTAAGCAAATAGTCAAGTAGGCTGCAATAATCCTCAGCTTTCAAACAACCTTCAACAGAAAGCCCGTTTTGTGAAAGGATGTCGTTGAGATCGCTGATGAATCCAAACTTCAGAAGGTTTTTAAACAGATATCCGGCAGATTGAAGATCATTACTGTTTAAATCGATATGTTCCGTAATATTTTGACTCTCATTACAACTATCCAGAAGTTCAAACAAGGATTTGAACATTCTGCTGGCAGCCCCTGAAGCCGGAACAAACTTAACGATGTTCAATTTTTGGCTTGCGACGGAATAGTATTGTTGAAAATGTGCTTTTTGCACAATAGTCATTCCCATGATGCCGTCATTAGGAGCAGCAGGTTTATCAAGACTTAAATACGGGAATCCTTTTTTGAAATGTTCGATTTGTTTTTCTACACTTTGAAGATCTGATCCTCTTTCAGCTATTTGTCTGATGTCTTTTTCCGAAAACATATTTCTATTCCTTTTTTATAATTGCAATCCACATACCCTCGGAGGGTGGGATAAGTATTGATGATTTATTTAGCTCAATTTTCTGTTCATTATGCCAGTCAGCATTCAGAACATCCAGCCATTTCAGGGTATAAGATCCGTAGCAAATGCCTGATGGTATGTTTGCGCTGGTTTTATCCTGAAAATAAACAATATATTCTTTACAAGGAATAGTCTGGCAAAAAACTTGTTTTCCATGATTATCGAAGCTGGATTTTTTGCAGGGGGACATATTAAAAAAATCCGTTTCTTCCTGCATCATACGAATACTTCTGATCACGTTGGTTTTTTTTGTTGATGGGGTGCTGAATGAGACAGAAGCCACACCGGATAATACATTTATTACAAATCCGGATATTTCCGTTGATCCTGAAGAGTCATTCAGGATCATGTCTTTTTGAAACAGGCTGTTAGCAGGTTTCAGGGTTTTTGTTCTGAACGAAAGAATATTTTCCTGTAGGGTGTTGAGATTATTGGAATTATTTGAGGAGATGTCAAAATAACCGAATTCAGGGTTTTCAACTGAAATATCATACAATACGTGGTGAAGGTCTTTGATCTTCCACGGTTTGGATATAAAGATGTGTTTGTCTTGTTCGGAAGCGTATCGGTGCATATACTGCATCCAGAATAAATACCAGGTGGATGAAATTTCCATGCCGTTATCCACACTGTAGATAACATTTGGACGATCCAGGGTATACGAAAGGATCTTGTCGATCCATTTTTGCTGATATGCCAGTAGCCGGATGTTGATGTTCTGGTCAGGCGTATTGTTGAAGAATTCGTTCGGATCGGAAAAGCCGTACAGGTTAGCGTTATTTTTAGGGTTATAAGGATTCTTATCCCATCCTTCTGCTTCAAAAGCTTCACTGTTCCATAATTCAAGCTGAACGATAACGCCCCTTTCTTCAGATTCATTCAACATGGTGTCGAACCGAGCCCAGAATTCCGGATTCCATTTGTCCAGATCATACAAACCTTCTTCTTTCAAATAGGGAGTGTATTGGTTGCTCTTGTCAGGAGAAAGGTTTATTCGGATGTAATTGGCTCCGGAATTTGAGTGCTCTGTAAGATCCTGCAGGTAATTTTCTGTAGAAAAAAGGTTCTGATCCGATAATCCGAGCAGGAGGATCGTTTTGCCGTTGTAATTCCAATACCCGGCATGCACTGTATCCGGACATACAGGTATGGAGATTTCGGTTTTATCCGAGTCTGGAATCTCGATGTATTTTCTGCCAACCTGAATGACCAGGGTCCAGAGGGCTAATAATGCGATAAAGAACAGTGTTATGGCAATCCAGGTTTTCTTCATAACCGGAAGATATAAAAACAATCTGTGTTTCAGGTGTTAATTCAGGTTTTTTCGATGCCAAGAAGAATTCTTCGGATATCATTGGCCTGCTGCATTAATTCATGGCTTTTGTCTTCTGCTTCACAGTCGATGATTTCTTTGAATTGTTGCAGTTGATTTATATACGCCTGCAGTGCGACAGATATGTTTTTTGCGTTTTGTTTAAAGATAGGGGCCCACATATCCGGCGAACTTTTTGCCAGTCGTACAGTAGATGAGAACCCACTACCAGCCATTTCGAAAATACTCCGCTCATCCTTTTCTTTATTCAGCACGGTTAACCCGAGAGCAAAGGAGCTGATATGGCTAAGGTGCGAGACATAGGCGATATGACGGTCATGATCTTCACTTTTCATGAAGCTTATGCGCATGTTTAACTTCCTGAATATCGACAACACTCTTTCGAGGGCATCCGCATCACTTTTATCACGGTCGGTGATGATCATTTGTTTGTTTTTTAGCAAAGCAGCAAATGCTTCTGACGGCCCTGAGTTCTCTGTACCGGCAATAGGATGGCACGATACATATTGTTTTCTTTTCG
>JBNKDZ010000438.1:0-4973 GCA_050288525.1 Cyclobacteriaceae bacterium | reverse complement strand
TAGTATTTGACAGAGATCCTGATCTCAGGAAAAAGCTGAAAAAATATCATATTTCGATACTGGAATGGCTGTTAAAGACCGAAAAGCTCAATGCCCTTATTTCAAAATACAGTACGTATTCAGGAACAGCATTCGCACAACAGATATTAGACTACTTTGGCATCCGGGTAGAAATTAAAGAATTACACCATCTTCGGAACGATGAACGTTATATCTTTGCCTCTAACCATCCTTCAGCCGGCATTGACGGACTTTCATTAATAACCGCTGTAAGTAAGTTCATGCAAAATTTCCGGGTTATAGTTGACGATGTGTTGTGTCATTTTGAAAACCTTAAACCGGTATTTGTCCCGATTAGTGCCGTACATAAGCAGAAGGGTCAATATGTTGGTATGATCGATGAGCTGTACAAGTCAGACAAACAGGTGGTTATTTTTCCGGCAGGAAATTGTTCACGGAAAATTAACGGGAAAATACAGGACTTTGAATGGCAGCCCCATTTTATCAAAAAAGCTATTGCCAGCAAACGATCGGTTGTGCCTGTACATATCAGCGGAAGGAATCCGGATTTTTACTATCAGGTGCACAGGTTACGCACATTTTTACATTTAAAGATCAATCTGGAAGAGATGTTCCTGGCGCGAATTTTCCTTGCGCAAAAACCTGAAACCATTACCATCACGTTTAAAAAACCTGTCCATTACGACAACCTGAAAGATCAGCCCTATCGGAAAAAGGCGCAAGAGATAAGGAATATGGTGTATGGGGTTAAGGAACAAGGAGCAAGGAGCAAGGAACAAGGATTTTTGTGACATCCTTTCTACTTTCCACTTTCCACTTTCCACTTTCCACTTTCCACTTTCTACTTTCCACTTTCTACTTTCCACTTTTAACTTTCCACTATTTTTTATGGAATCCATATCCTTCGCACATCCTTATGGAAAAACAATATGAAAAAGCTACTTTTTTTAGGGATTTTCTTAATTCCACTGTTCACTTTTGGAGAGTCAAATGAAGAAATTCAATCATCGATAAAGAAGGTTATTGTTTACCCGCATGGGGCTCAGATCGAGCGTGAAGCGTCCTTGTCACTGCAAAAAGGACAAAAAACCTTGAAGTTTGTGCACTTGTCACCGCATATCGATGCCAACAGCATCCGTATCGATGGCGATGGATCGTTTGTCATCAATAATGTGGTGTTCAAACGTGACTTTATGGATCTGCTATCAAAAAATGATGAAGTAAAAAAGTTAAGTGAGAAGATTGATGAACTGAATGCTAAAATTGAAGAAGAAAATGTGTGGATCGACATCCTTACGGAAAAACTGGACTTCCTGAAGACAAACAAATCGATCACAGGAAAAGAACAAACACCGGACCCCGAGACATTCAATACCTTTAACACCATCTATGGCAAGAACATTGAAACATTAAATCTGGGTCTTCTGAAAAAGAAACGCCTGATCAAAACATATGCGGATGAGGTCAGGAAATTAAATGATCAGATCAACGCACTCAATAGCAAATCCGACCTTCCATCCGGTACCATTCTGGTTACGGTTGACTCAAAGATTAGTTCGGCGCCTAAGATCAAACTCAGTTATATGGTCGACAAAGCTACCTGGCGGCCGTCGTACGACATACGCTTTGAAGGCACCGAAAAACCTCTGAGCATAACCCACAAAGCCAATGTCAGTCAGAATACAGGTGTGGACTGGGAAGATGTCAGCATCGTCCTTTCTACCACAAAAACAGATGTTTCAGCCGATATACCAGAGCTTAATACCTATTTTCTGAATTACTTTAATAACTACTTTACCCAAAAAGACCTTCAGGGGGCATTGCAGGGAAGGGTGTCTGGTGTTTGTATTACTTCAGAAGATCGTGATGTGGGTCCAGATTATATACCGGGAGTACAAGTTAGAGGAATTGGATCAATAAAATCCTCAAAACCTTTATATGTTGTTAATGGTGTTCCGAGGAGTAATATTTCAAACATTGATCCGGATGAGATTGAGAATATCGAAATACTAAAAGATGCCAGTGCTACAGCCATTTACGGATCAAGAGGAAAAGATTGCGTTTACCTTATCACAACGAAATCGGAGGACAAGAGCAAATCGTTTGCGCCGATGACCGTTACTACCAAAAGTGTTATTTCCAATGAGTACATTGTCGATGCTACTCAAACCATACTGTCGGATGACAATGAGAATACGTTTCAATTCAAACAGGCATCTATCAAGGCAGATTTTGAATATCAGGCAGTGCCTAAGCTGGCTAAACATGTCTATCTGATAGGGAAAGTGTCGGATTGGAGTGAGGCCGAACTTATGGATGGCGATGCAAACATCTACATGGAAAATTCATTCGTTGGCACCTCTACCATCAACACCCAACAAATGGCTGATACCCTTGAAATATCCTTTGGCATCGATAACAACATACAGGTTGAACGGGAAAGCATCAAAGATTTCTCCTCCGTCAAATTTTTGGGATCCAACAAAAAAGTCACCAAAGGGTACCGGTTGACTGTCCGAAACAACAAACCTTACCCGGTCAACATAACCATCCGTGATCAGGTGCCGGTGTCTGCAACTAAAGACATTCAGGCAGAGCTTATTGAACTGTCGGAAGGCACACTGAACACTGAGACCGGTAAGGTCCATTGGGATTTGAACCTCAGTCCGGATACTCAGAAAGCATTCGAACTGAAATACTCCGTCAGGTATCCAAAAGATAAAACCGTGCCGGTGGAATAAACAATTATTTTGCAGGTCTCGTTTCTGTTTGAAATCAGAATTTTTTACGGGGCCTGTTTTTAGCCTGCGGTCTTTTTTTTGATATTTTGGTATAGAATGTCGCGAAAAAATGGCATATTAGTGTTTTAAGTAAACAAAAACCCATAAAATGAAAAAAAATGACAGATTAATCCTTGTGGATGCACTACGGGGATTTGCTTTGCTTGGGATCACATTGATTCATTTTGTAGAGCATTTTGAACTTTTTCACGAACCTACTTCTCCCTTATTTTTTTCGGCGAAAACAGATGAGTGGGTTATGGAGCAGGCCTTTTTCCTGATCAGCGGAAAAGCCTATTCTATTTTTGCCCTAATGTTCGGCTTCTCCTTTTATATCCAGATGAGCCGGAATGAATTACGAGGCATCGATTTCAGAGGAAAGTTTTTATGGAGACTTACTATATTATTTGTTATAGGTTTTCTGCATTCGCTTGTTTACAAAGGCGATATCCTGCACATTTATGCGTTGCTCGGGCTACCGCTTATCCTGATGTACCGTGTAAACATAAAATACCTGGTAGTCCTTGCCATTCTGCTGGCCATACAAATACCTCTTATCTATCATCTTATAAATGCGCTTGTTGATCCTCAGTATGTGTACGATCAAAGCATTGGAGACGGGTACTGGGCTATAGGCAACAAGATCTATTCGGAACAGGGCTTTCTGGAAGTTGCCAAATACAATCTATGGAAAGGTCGTATAAGTGTTTGGGGATGGATGATTTACAACGGACGTGGTTTGCAACTAATCGCGTTGTTTATCGTCGGACTCGTGATCGGAAGACAAAAATACTTTGAGAACTACCGTCAATATGTCAAGCCTTTTACCATTATTCTTTTAATCTGTGTATCTCTGACGATCCTATTTAACATCATAGACAAAAATATTGAATCATTTGGTTTAAATGAGGTTCAGCAGAATCTGTTAAAAACACTGAACAATTCGTATTCGAACCTTACAGCAACTTCGTCGATTGTGATGACCTTTGTTCTGGCGTATTACTTCCTGAAAGAAAACTTTATATTCTTTTCTTTTTCTTCTTTCGGACGCATGAGTCTGACGAATTATGTCTTCCAGGCCGTAATCGGGGTGATCTTATTTTATAATTTCGGATTTAGTTTGTATCATTACTTCGGATCGACATTAAGTGTTATTTTCGGGATGTTGTTCTTCTGCATGCAGGTATATTTCAGTATCACCTGGTTAAAATATTTCCGGTATGGTCCGTTGGAATGGGTATGGAGGGCATGTACCTATCTGGATCCGAAACTTAAGATCAGAAAAGAAAAAAGATAAATGGCTTTACCAGAAAAAGGTTCAAGAAGTATAATCGTAGATGGAATAAAATATCGCTGGTGTGGTTTTGCGACACGGGCGGAAGGTGATGATCAGGCTGAAGTATTGATTGAACTTTTTGATGAGCCGAGGCAGAAATTGAAAGCACTGTTCTCCTGGACGAAACTGCACAAGGAATACAAAAAAGTCAATCAAAAGCTAAGCGTATATGCGGACCATCCTCCCCCTTATGTGGTACAACAGACTATTTTATATGGTTTGATGCATGGATGGGAACCCGATAAGAGAGGAGGAGTCATATTTCTGGGTAACCTGAATGAAGAACTGGATTTCAGTATGATGAAGGAACAATAACGATTTTTACAATAAAATAATTGATCGTATATTTCAATTATGTTCCGTCTCATTTTCTTTTTCTCAGGATTGGTGTTTTTTATTTCAGGCTGCCAAAACAGCGATCCATTAACGGTCACAATATCGGGGGATGTTATTCTGGACAGGGGCGTACATGACAAAATAAAGATGTATGGAGACTCTGTACTGGTAAATTCAATCCAAAGATCCGGATCATCCGATTTTTTTCTGATCAATTTTGAAGGAACATTTTCCGATCCGGGAGAAAGTCAAAAAGACCGGTTTAACTTCAGATCTCCGGAAAGATATGCATTTTTGTTAAAGCAAGGAGGCGTTTCCCTTATTTCAGTAGCCAATAATCATAGCCATGACTACCTTGATAAAGGATATCTGCAAACACTAAAAAATATTCAGAAAGCCGGAATTATTCCCATTGGAGATGTTTGTGAACCGGTTTTATTAACAAAAAACGGGAAAGAACTGGCGATCCTTGCCGCATCATTAACCAACGATTTCGATTC
>JBNKDZ010000437.1:0-10730 GCA_050288525.1 Cyclobacteriaceae bacterium | reverse complement strand
AGTGGATCGAAAAATTCATGGGCAATAGTATCCTTATTGTGAAAAAACGAAAATGTAATTCCATAAGAATTATCACAATAGAATATCAAAAAAATAATAAAGCAACTGTGTAAAATCATTCTTCTAACCATCCAAACTGTTTATACGAATGTAAATCTGTACACAGGATAAATTAACCCATAATTACAAATTAGATTAACATTATTTTTAATTCCAAAAAAAACACAAAAAATGATTGTTTTTAGTTCGTTAATTAATTCCGAATCCTAAAATAATTATAATTTGCCTAATAAACCCCGAACGAATCCATACGGAGCAATAATCAATAAAACAAAGTATACCCAACTTACGGTATAGTTAAAAGTAGTCTTCGGAGTAGATCAAGGGAATTTATTTTGGTTTTTTACATGTACACCTATGTAACTTTGTTGTTTTCAGGACCATATACAATTTGAGAATTCGAAGAAGAAACCATCATTTAAAATTGACATGAACCAATAGGACCTCTAATGCTGTTCCTTTATGAAATTATTTGGTATCTTCGACACCATATGCCCTTACTGAGCACACACAAGCGGTCATAAATAATGCGGGCGTAGTGGTAAATTCAACATGAACACATTTAATAACCTGGCAACGGTCTGAGAGGCACATACTTGGATATCTCGTACTACCGTTGTGTGTCAGCCAAATGAATGACGTTGCCCCTTTAAGAAAAGCTGAATGAACGATCTGAAAGAGTTTAAGATATTACTTGAAAAAGCAAGAAAAAATAAAGACGAACAAATGCCGTTTGTTTGGAAAATCATGAAAAGTCCCTATGTAGAATATCATTATTCATTATTGAAAGATAAAACCCTTGATGACAAATTTCGACTAAGTTTACGTTCTCGTTTTAACAAACACCAGGAAGCAGGACAAGCATTTTTACTATCCAAATTAGACAACAATGAAGATGTTGATTTTCATGGTGAAATTATTTTCATGCTTGGTGAATTAAACACTGGGAAAAACAAACCGGATAAACATAAAGTAATTGATTACACCAGAAAACTTGCTATTTCATCAGATACATACACCAGAGATAGAGCGATTATCGTTTTAGGCTGGATAGGGACGACAGAAGACATTCCGTTACTTGCTGACAGGTTACTAAATGATCCAAATGAAAAATGCCGAACATGGGCAGCCACTTCCTTCATGCAAATGTGGTTTAGTAATAAAAGTGAAAAATATGTAGAGAGCGTGTTGCCTTATTTACATCAATCCATAAAACAAGAAAAGGATTATTTTGCCTTGGCTTGTATGATTGATGTTGTCAAAGAATTGACAGGCAAAATGTTTGGATTACCACAATATGCTATTGACAATGTTGATAAAGAAAAAATTAATAATGCAAAATTGAAGGTAGAACGATTCTTCAAAAAACTATACAATGAAATGTAAATACTGAACACACAACCGAACTGAGATATCACAAAATTAGTAGCCCCCTATCCTCAAAAAAAGCTAAAACCAGATCCAAACGTTACCACCAGGTAAAGAAAAGAACCTTTTGCGGAGAAAACCCCACTTATTAAACGCATAATTTGCGGAGAATAGGACCCCAAGAACAATAAAGAAATCACCCGGGTGTATGATTGAATCTGCACCCAACTATTTTTTCATCAGGAAAAACCAAGGATTTGCAATCCTGAGAAAAAGAAAAAATCCTTTAATCTCCGAAACCACCCGACCGCACAATAACTCTCTGATACCTTGTAAGGGCAGGCATGCCGTTATCGGTAACAGAAAGCACAAAATGCAGTTCCTGTGGGTAATCGAAATCCGGAAGTATAAACCTTGCCTCTGGTTTATCTGCATCCTCGATTTCGATCCAATACACCGAATTGCCTGCCTCCCTGTAATAGATCCATTGATACAAAAGGCTGTCGCCGTCCGGATCGGACCAACCTGAGGCTTTTAGGCTAACTGTGTCACCGGGAGAAGCATCCAAATATGTAAAACTTTCACTTGATGAAACCGGGGGATGATTTGATGCTTCAAACGTCTTTGTCGTCCAGTCCATCCGTGCAGCAAAATCGTTTTGATATGCCTGTCGCCACCTCCAGATGGTTGCCTGAATGCCGGTATGGTATCTGCCGGTAATGTCGCTGAAAACCTCATCCGAAGCATTGGTCCATAACGGGGAAGCCTCCGGACCATAATGCCAGTTTTGTGTTGCTGGAAGATAATATTCGTATCTTCCACCCCAACCGCCATACTCCGGATGTTCCGGATCTCCAAGACCATTTTGTATCAGGTATAAAAATGATGGAGAGTCTCCTTCCATAAGATATTTCACCAAGGGATATTCCTGTCCAAGAGGACCGTGATTTTGCCGGATGTTTTCATTCAGCCATGGATTTTTTACAATATTAAAATCCGCACCACCAAATCTTCCGTGCAGGCTGTCGCCTGAGATGCCGGTCCAGGTACCGAAATGATACCCACCACTGCCATTCTCCTCATAACCGGGAGAGCAGATGAAAAACAGTTCCGGAAAGGTCTTTCGGATCCAGTATCCGCTGTCATCCTGGTCGGATATGGCATATACCCGGAGTTTAGAAACGACTCTTTCGGTTTCTTCCCTGCTATGGGTTTCATTAATTTTCCACAGCGCCTGTGCCAGACAGTTTGCACCACCCCATATGGTGATCCACAAAGGTCGGGGATCGTTTTTGTCGAGCATGTTAATGATCAGTTCGGAACCTTCCGAATTCTTGCCCTCTCCTACACCTTCCATCCCGAAGACAGGAATACCTTTTTTGATCTTTTTTTTCAATTCTGCATCCGTGGGAAAGCCCTGTTCATGTTTTTCAAGGTTGTCACGCACCTTCCCGTAGGCATCCACAATGTTGTGAATCCGCCATTCGTTGGTTTCATTTTTTAACCATACTGATGTAGTAGCAATAATCCCTTCCACATCAAACTGATTGGCATAGATCAGAAACCGGACCAGTGATTGTGCATCGTCCGGTTCATTACCAATATCTGTTAGTATGATGATTCGGGTCTTCTTCGGCTGACAATAACCGGAAACACAGAGCATAAGTGAGCAGCAAATAAAAAGCAGTATTCGTAGCATATCGGAAGATCATTTTCCGAAAGGTAAAAAATATTTGATAAATATGTATTTCAATCTACCTCTGCAAACCGTTTATCGCCACACATCCGTACGATACGTGGTTCGAATGTACCGATCACTTCTACCAGATCTTTCTGACTATCCATCACTTTATGGATGTCTTTGTACACCATAGGCGCCTCATCGATATCCGATCCGATCAGTTCCACGCCTGCTTTCTTCAACACCTTTTCCACCTCTTTTTTGGAGATTGTCTCCTTGGCCTTTCGTCGTGACATCACCCTTCCCGCACCATGGGATGCTGAATTTAATGATGCGGCATTGCCTTTTCCGCGTACGATAAATCCGGGTGTTGCCATGGAACCGGGAATGATGCCCAGCAGTCCTTTTGCTGCGGGAGTAGCCCCTTTCCGGTGCACGATCACTTCATTCCCTTCGCTATCGGTTTCTTTCCAGGCAAAATTATGATGGTTCTCAACCATGACAAGGGGTTTTTCTCCCAATGCTGTTGCCAGGCGCTCATGGATCTGGTGGTGGCAGGCAGATGCATAATCGCCGGCCAGTGACATGGCTCGCCAGTATTCCTGTCCATCGGAACTGTCGAGGTCAAACCACGCCAGGTGTTTTGCGTCTTTAGGCAACTTGCACACATCCATCGCTTTGCGCGTATAATGTTGGGCAACTTTAGCTCCCATTCCACGCGATCCGGAGTGTGACAGTATAGAAAGATATTTGCCTGTCGGCAGCTCCCATTCATTATGTTTGTCAAGAATTTCAACCACGCCGAATTCGACAAAGTGGTTCCCTCCTCCGGAAGTCCCGATCTGTTGCCAGGCGAGGTCTTTTATTGATTTAAGAATGTTGATATCCTTAAATTCCTCCCGTTCCAGCACTTCATGATCTTTCGGGCTTTTAAATGCCTGATGACCGAAACGCGTGTTTTCCGTAAGGATCTCTTTAAGGAACGTCCTGTTTTGCTGAATATACCCGGGATTGATGTCGTATATAGTCAGGCACATACGGCAGCCAATATCCATTCCTACGCCGTATGGGATCACGGCATTATTTACTGCAAGCACCCCTCCAATCGGGAGGCCGTAGCCAAGATGGGCGTCAGGCATCAACGCACCGGCATTGGTCACCGGCAGCTTCATAGCTACCTCCATCTGATGCAATGTCGCTGCTTCAATGCCCTCCAGCCCGTAAATAGCATAGGGGACTCTTTTTTGATTCAGTTCAATGGTTTCGTTATGTTCCTTTTTGATGATCAGGCTTTCGGCTACCGGGCGAAGATGCTCATGGTCAAGGTAAAATGCCGGATTGGCATATACCCTTTCCATCAGCTCCAGTTTAAGTGCTTTGCTTTTGCCTTTATAATGCCCTTCGAGCACTTTCATGGCTATTCCTATGACTTTCCCTTCAGGATATCCCAGTGCTCTAAGATCTCCGCCAGTTAATTTCTTTGCAGCCATTTCAATTTTAAAAACCTGAATTTTTTGAATTTACATCGCTTGATGTTGCTTTTCATCTCATCAATGTCATAATTATCCATTGAGTGGAAGATGGCGTTGCGGTAATTTTCGATCGCTTTCGAAAAATTTCCACGTGCCTCTTCGACAATACCCAGTCGTTCATAGACAAGGTATTTACTGATTCCCTTTACTTCTTTAGCTTTCAGAATAAACTCCTCGAGCTTGTGATAGTTTTCATTTCTGAGATAGAGGTCCGTAAGGTGCAAATATGGAGGCTTATAGAACGGATCAAATTTCGCCGCCAGCTTCAGGTGCATCTCTGCCCTGGCATCATCCGACAGATAATAGAGATACAGCCAACCCAACAGATTGTGTACCTTTGCATAACCCGGCTCATATTGTAAAATGCTTTCCAGCATATTCCTCCCTTCAATATATTCTCCTTCTCCGATCGCTTTTTCTGCGTCTAAAATAACCTCTTCCAGATAGGTATCGAATACTTTCATTTTTAATGTTTTTTTTGTGAAAAGGATTTTCCTTTTAAATAATTTTTTCTGTTAAGCCGGGATATCTGTCATGTATATCTCATTAAACAAAAAACCGGCTCTTTCGCAGCCGGTTTCTGAGGAATGTTTTGATTATGTAAACACCATTTTCAGATTCTGCCGGCTTTCTTCAGGTACCCCACCATCCATGCTGGTTTTATATCCGCATCAATTATTGAGTTACCTGATCTGTGAAACCTCGTTATCATCATATTTTTTGTTTTTTGTACAACAAAAAACCCGGACTGATAGGGCCCGGGTCATAATTTCTTGTTACAATCAAAATCTATTTCCCAGGCCATAGCCACCAATCCATAGGAATCACCGATCCCCTGTTTGCGTGCTTATTTGTGAAATAGATAATCATATATGTATATATTTAAACTTTCTCGATTTGGGACGCAATTATCGTAAAAAGTTCGGATTGATGCAAATATCCGGGCAAGAATTATTTTGAATTCATGTTATACCAACATCATCTGAAGAACTAAAAAGAGTCACAACTTTAAGATATGATCGTATTCATCTTTCAATTATCCGGATTTTATAACATAAATTCACAAACACCACGTTATTTAATCGACAAAATTTATTCACTGAAAATATTCTCATAATTGGGGAATGATTTTTGATACTTATAATTATCCATTATTAAATACTAAGATGAAGATGAAAAAGAGTCATTACGCAATCGTGCTAGCCATGTTAATTATAATGTCTGCCATTCCACAGGCAAAAGCCCAGGTAGTAGGAAAGCAGTTCCCGGACATTTCCACAGAGACTGCCCATGACAAACGCGTGTCAATCCCAAGAGACACACGGGGAAAGTACACCTTGCTTGGCATGGCCTTTTCAAAAAAGTCGGAAGATGACCTTAATACCTGGATGGAGCCTGTTTACTGGAAGTTTATCGACAAATCCAGCGGGGGTCAGATTGATCAGTTATTTGGCAATATGCCTTCTTCAAGTGATCGCGATGTAAATATTTACTTTATACCGATGTTTACCGGTGTTAATGCTGCTGCAACAGGAGTCGCTAAAAAGAAAGCTGTAAAGAATATGGATTACCGGTTACTCCCTTACATACTTTTCTACAAAGGAAGTCTGAAGCCCTATAAGGATGCTCTTGATTTTCAGAAAAAAGACATCCCGTATTTCTTTGTCCTTGATGAAAGAGGCAAGATCGTATACGCCACTTCAGGTCCTTACTCAAAAGCTAAAATGGACAAGGTTGAAGAGATTCTGGAATAAAGACAAACAATAAATCTATATTAAAAAGACTGTCGTTTGATGGTCTTTTTTTGTGTCAGGGTAGCTCGAAGTGGTGTTTCGTGAGGACACGTGAGGACACGAACCCCGGGCGAAGGGGGTGGATACGAACCATGGCAATAAGGTGATAGTTATGGTATGCCCTCTATGCTATGCTACTAGTGTTGTTCGAGCCATTTGATTGCTGCCTTCCTGTCATCAAAAACACAGATCGTTGCTCCCCGGTTTATTGCAGTGCTTTCAAAGAACCGTTCTTCTTCCGATATTCTTGAATACAACAATGCGAACTGGAATTTTCGCAAATCATGGATCATGTCGGGTTTGGATTTAGCTGTTTCATAGGTTTGGAGGATCCCTGCGTGGATATCAGCTTTCGTCATATCGATCAGGATCCGTCTGCATTGATGTTCAGGATAGGTATCAACAATCATTCTTTGAGCGATAAAACCATCCAGGGGGCGATGGTATTCACCTTTTATTCGAATGACAAAAATATTCTTTTCACTGATTATCTCTGTGGATAAATCCATAAACCCCTAAATGTTATAAAAAATTAATTATTAGTTTAAACAATTACCGAATCAGAATAATGTTATTAAATTCAAAATATTCATTCTAATACCATTATTTCGGTTTTTTTGACAAAATTAAGGATTTTCCAACGATTCCATACCCTTAATCAGATTTTTTATAAAACTCAGGAAATATTGTCAACCAGTTATTCAAATAACCTGTTACTCATTATTCCGGTACAAAACCGTTGCCCTGATATTGTTTTTTAATAACTTGATATCCTTTGAGCCTTTTACTGAAACAATTTTCTTTTCTCCGGGATCCAGATTAAAAAAGTTATCCGACCACTCCACCGCATCATTTTCTGTGTAGAGCACAACGCCCATCGCCAGCTTATCTGACTTTACCTCCACCTTAGTTTCACCTTCATCCTCAAAAACATCCAGAGAAATTTTCGCTTCTTCAACCTTAATTTCGTTAAACGGAACAAAAAACATCCTTGATTCAGAGATTACAAGATCTTCTTTTTTCAGTTTTACACAAATGTATGCAGACCCGTTCTGTCGTTTTTTAAAGATCTCTTTTTTGGAAATATCCGTATGTACTACCGGCTTATGCACATCGGTTTTGACCTTTTTCTCTTCTTTATAAAATAATTTTCCGTTAAAATCCATCACCCTGACATCCAGATCAAACTTTTCTTCAGCATCACCGGGTATGGAGAAAACATGTATCCGAACATATTTTTCTTTTTCTTCGACCCCTACAACTTCCTTATGCACGTTCCTTCGAACCTGATAGGCTGCCCCTTTCATTTTTCCTGAATAATCGATTACAGACATACTTATTCCAGGCCATGATTCGTTGATCTGAGGAATATAATTCACATAGTTTTCCTCCGTTGACATAATACTTTTTGCCTGCAACCACTGACTTTGATAAATCAATTCACGCGAATCATGGGCTTCTGGAAAATTTGATGCCAGATCACCTTTTAATTCTAAGATTGCTTCAGGATTTGAACGTTTTACCCATACAGGATCGTCCATAAAAAGATCTTTTCCGGACACAGAATATACAGCCGCCGGACAGGAATAGGATACTTTACTACTTCCCTGCATCTTTTTAAGCCATTCCGACCATAACCGGTCCTTAGTGGAATAATCCTTTTCTCTGTTCTTTGAAAAAATGGTTTTTATATCATGCCTGATGACTGCATTCGTCAAATCTGAATTTTCACACAGAAATGATCCATTAACATCGGTCCAAAACATTAACGAAGGGTGATGATATAAACGGCGCATATTTTCTTCTGCTTCTGCCAACATATCCGACACCACACTGTCTGTATTTGCTATTCTGTAGTCAAACATCAGGTCCTGAACAACAAGGATACCGGCCTCATCGCACAGGTTATAAAAAACATCCTTTTCATAAATACCCCCACCCCATACTCGTACAACATTAAAGCCGGTATTTACGATGGCCTTCAACATGTTTTTATAGCGCAATGAATCGGCACGGGGGATAAAAAAATCCATCGGAACAAAATTCCCGAAGACTACCTGCATTTTTTTATTGTTCACCAGCAATTGAGGTATTAACCCGGATCTGTCATCCGTATCAATTATTTTAATAGTTCTGATGCCGATTTTTTTATGATGCGATGCTACGGTTTGTCCTTCATTTTTTAAGACTACTGCCACATCATACTGATTCTGATCCCCCATTCCTGCCGGCCACCACCGCCTGGGTTTCCGGACAGAGAAGCTGATATTCTGATAATTTTTGCCATAGTTCATATCGACCTTACTGCTTTTAACGATTTCGCCATCCAGAAATATATCAAGATCGCCAATGAAGGGTCGCACTACTTCCATTTCCGTATGAACGGTTATTTTTACTTCATCTTCTGATATTTCGTTTTGGATTATTCCGGTATTGTACATTTTTACGCGGTTCCAGGCTACCAGTTCTACCGGTTTCCAGATTCCGCATGTTTGTATTTTCGGGTTATCAATGCCTGATTGGAACATTGCTTTCCGGGAAGTTTCAGAGGGAGGATAAAACTGCACCCTAAGGGTATTTAATCCCTCCTTCAGCTTCTGGCTCACTTCACTGGTCCATGAACGGAACATATTGTCTGATCTGAAAAGTATGCTGTCATTCAGAAATACTTCTGCTTTGGTATCCAGTCCATGAAATATCAATTCTATTTTATCCGAATTAAAAAGATCATCGTCTACCGAAAATTCTGTCTTATATTCCCATGATGCATCCTTTATCCAGTCCTGTTTAAGAAAATTTGTCCCGTAATACGGATCTTCTATCAGGTTTTGGGCCATCAGATCGGTGTGTACTGTACCCGGAACCCGGGCATCGTACCACGTATCTTCCCCTGATCTTCTGAATTTCCAGTTTTCATTTAATGGAATAATACCCTGAGCTATGGCGGATAGTGCGATAAACAGTAATGGAAGGAATATAAATATTTTTCTCATTTGATGATGTGCTAAAGATTCTCCGGCGAAAATACTTAGAAAGGAATTAAAGTAAAATTAAATCAGGCGGGTATTTTGAATACATGGCCTGATTGTCATTTCTGGTGGTACTTTTGAAGGTACGCACCAATACGTTCCAGTCCTTTTTCAATATTTTCCAATGAATTTGCGTATGAAAACCGGAGGTATCCTTCACCCTGTTTTCCGAAATCAATTCCCGGCGTAACGCCGACACCGGCGTGTTCAAGGATGTCAAATGCCAATTTATATGAGTCGTCTGAAAATTTTCCGGCATTCACAAAAACATAAAAGGCCCCGTCCGGTGCATCAGATATCCCGAAACCTATATCTCTCAGCATCCGAACCATCAGATCTCTTCGCTTACGATATTCGGATTTCATTTTTTCGGTATCTTCCCGGCAATTCAGAGCTTCTATGGCAGCTTGTTGTGACACAGAATTCGGGCATATAAACAGACTTTGCTGTATCTTTTGTATAGGTCTGATAAATTCCTTTGGAACGATCATATAACCGATCCTAAGTCCTGTCATAGCATACAATTTCGAAAATCCGTTTATCACAAATGCTTTGTCTGTATATTCGAGGATGCTATGTTCCTTTTTATCATAGACCAATCCGTGATATATTTCATCTGATATAATCCATGGGCCTATCCCGGATAGTTCCTGCATTGTTTCAGGAGGAGTAAGGTATCCTGTAGGGTTTGAAGGAGAATTCAAAAATATGGCCCGCGTTTTATCATTCACCACTTTTTTCACATTTCCCACATCATACTGAAAGTTATCTTTCTCCATACAGCCAACCGGCACCGGCACAGCTTCGATCAACTTTATAAAATTCGCATAGCAGGCATACCCCGGATCAGGCATGATCACTTCCTGTCCACGTTCAGCCAGTACTGATAATGTCAGGTAAATGCCCGGCGACGAGCCAAGGGTAATTATCACCCGTTCCGGGTCAATGTCCACATCATATTTTTCGTGGTATTTAGCGCTGATACGCTTCCTCAGATTCTGATCTCCGAGACTATGCGTATAATGGGTATGACCGGTTTTCATTGCCTGGTCAGCCGCTTTTTTAATTGGTTCCGGGACATCAAAATCCGGTTCTCCCACTTCCAGATGTATAATATTTTTGCCCATTGCTTCAAGCTCCTTGGCTCTTTCGAGAACCTCCATTACGATAAACGGCTTGATTTTTCGGGCTCTTTTTGGCAACATAAATCAGTTCTGTTTTGGCTCAACAGGTATTAATTAACTACTTTTACGATCTATTTAAAATG
>JBNKDZ010000436.1:0-8155 GCA_050288525.1 Cyclobacteriaceae bacterium | reverse complement strand
GAATTAAGATCTCTTGTTTCAGATCAAGCCTGTCATCAGAATTGTTGGCATAACCATAGCAAATCCTGTTAATTATTGTCTGATTCTCCTCTATTAATTGTATGAATTTATCCTTGTCGGCCATCATGAATCATTCGTTTTTTTAATGTTAGTCGACGTGTTAACAAAAAAATCACAGCATTTCGGGTATTTTTTATGGTTTCCTGAAACCGGTAGTTTCATGTTTTCTTAACCGCCTTTATCGAAAATAACATTGGGATCTTTTCTTCAAGTCCCTTTATCTGGTATTTCCTGTCAGATATTTTAATGGTATTTTCAAAACAATCATACGGCGAATAATTGTACTCCTGAAAATCCTCCGGGGATAATCCGGCTTTGATTAGTGCATTCATCACCTGCGCCAATCCATGATTCCAGCTGACGGATTGCTCCTTAATATTGGCACCTCTGTCGGTGTAGGTGCCTTCCAGTTCCTCAATTATAGGTTCAGAGTCCATATAATTAAATTCGATCTGTTTGAAATCGTAGCTAAACATCCACACTACCGGATGGAATTCTACCAGCACAAGCCTGCCTCCCGGTTCTAAAAAATGCGCAACCGTTTCGGCCCATGTATTCATATCAGGCAGCCATCCCAATACACCATAGGATGTAAATACAACATCGTAGGTTTCATGATGTACATCTTTGAGTTGATAAATATCGCTTTGGATAAAACGGGCATGTACGTCCAGGGTATCTTTGAGCTGATTAGCACGTGAGATGGCTTTTTCAGAAAAATCAACCCCTGTGGGAATAGCGCCGTGCCGTGCCAGTGATAAGGTGTCCAGGCCGAAATGGCATTGCAGATGTAGTATCTTTTTCCCTGTGAGGTCTCCAAGCAATTCCAGTTCGATGGTGTTAAGAGCGTCTTTTCCTTTCAAAAAGGCCTTGACATCATAAAAATCAGATGAATAATGGATCTCTGTCTTACGATCCCAAAGCTTTTTGTTTATCTCTATGTAATCCATAGTTATTGTGAATTTTCATTTATGTTAATTTCCGGATAAATCTTATGTTTATGGAATACATCCATCGCTTTCGTATGTGACCCCGCTGGGGTCGGACGGAAATTTCTATTATCTTCTACTAACATATGACTTCTCTGAAGATTCCGGTCGGGGTCATATATTTTTCGTCGTCTTCCGGGTCAATCCGGAAACTCAAACAAATACATATCCTTCAACTCCATCTGATAAGCCTTCAAAAAGGCACATGCTATTCTTTGAATATGTTCCTTATCGTAAAAACACATCTAAATCCCATCAATCTATCCGGATCATTTTTTTATCAAAAAACAACGGAAATTTCTCCACCGGATCGAAATTGTCATGCCAGGTATTCAGGTAGATCACCAAAGCCGAATCCGTGACAAAAAAATCGTCAACTTTACTAAAGCCAATACTTTCCAGCACCTCATTCCGAATTGACAGATAGCTTGAAATTTCTATGGATTCACGTCCCTTTAATAAACTATCAAAATGGGCATAGACTTTTTCGCGTTCCGTCGTTCGCAGTTCATCTATCTGCTCATATATTTTTAACATCCCTTCGCAACCAACCAAATCGTATATCAATATTTGTTTATTGGTTGTCAATGAATAGTTATAACATTCGTATATCCCCCAGTCATTTTGACCATGAAATTCCAGTGACAGCAAATTATTGTCACAGAATAGTTCATAATCCAGACCAACGCCTGCATTCGAAAATGAATCCAGCAAGACTTTCGTTTCCAGATCTTTTTCATTTATAAAATTCTCATGCTCCAAAAGCTTTTTCCTCAAATCCAGGTTGATTTCCGACAGATATTCTCCATCCAAAAGGAGAACCGGTATATTCATTCCCAAATTATTCGATTCAAAATGGGTGATCTCCCCGACATCAAGGGTATCGATCTTTGTTTGTCCATATCCGAAGCTTAGGTTACAGATCAGAATTGATATGACCAGAATGGTTTTCATAGCAAATAACTAAAAAAATTGCGTATTATGGTTTTTGATATCTTATTAATTTTACCATAATTTAACACAAAGTCACTGCATCAGGATCAATATATGGGATTTTTTTCATTGTGGTTGTCACAATGTGTTACTTATCTAATCCTTATACAAAATATTGAACGAACCAAACATAATGATTTTCGTGAAGCCATTAGAAAAGATTGATTCTACAAAAGAAAACAAATACTAATGGATCTTTTGTGCAGATCGAGGTGCAATTGCCAATGATAAAACGACATAATATTGTTTGACGTCGTTTTAATGGCGTTCAACGAAATAAATTGTTCCCTGCTTTTCCCTGTTTTTATTTTGATAAAAAATATTTATCACTAAAATTAACCATTATGAAAACTAAAGCGCTCACATATTTTGGAATAGTAATTCTTTTACTATCAGGTTGTTCGGTTCTTTCGTTCTATCCTCTTTATACAAATGATACCCTCATTCGGGACGATCGTATTATCGGGAAATGGGAAAGTCAAAATGATGATCAGATATGGGAAATAAGCTTTCCGGATACAATTAAAGACGGAAGGTATGTGGAAGGCAATGAAAAACAACCAAACGAAAATACCTATTTGCTGAAAATTTACCTTGGTGCAAACCCAGATGAATGGGCAGAATTTTGGTTGCATCTGGTAAGACTTGGGAATAAAGAAGTATACGTTGACTTTTATCCGGTAAACTGGAACATGGATATGGAATTTTTGATGCTTAACATGTTATCGGTTCACTCGTTTGCAAAAGCCAGTATAGATGATGATATCAAAATTAGATGGATCGATATTGAGTGGCTGGCAAAATTAATCAAGGAGAACAAAATACGTATCCGACATGAAGAAAATGATGCTGGTTCAATCCTTTTAACAGCGAAACCTGAAGAACTGCAGGATTTCCTGGTGAAGTACGGTGATGATGAAGACGCTTACAATGATTATTATGATAAAATATGGCTCAAAAAAACGGATCATTAAAGCATGAAAATCCACTACTATTTAATACAAAACAGAATCCTACATCATTTAAGCTTTTGGCTGGCATCTTTTCTGGTTCTGATCCAACTTTTTAAGGTGTCAGCCACTGTGGAAAAAATCGATTACATCTATACAGCAATATTTCAGTTTACCCTGATGATTGCTGTATATTTGAATCTTCTTGTTTTAATCCCGGGATATTTAAGCCGTAAAAAAATCTTCTTGTATGGTCTGTTTTCGGCACTGGTATTGATCCTGGGCTCCTTTTTTAATGTGTTGCTATTCAGTAAACTAATCGATTATGTTCTGCCTGGCTATTACTTTATTTCCTATTACTCGTATTTGGATATTCTGCAGTTCTTTGCTGCATATATGCTCCTGACAACACTTTTAAAACTCTCAAAAGAGTGGTTTCAGTTAATTGACTCAAAACAAAAACTGATTGAGATAGAAAAAGAAAAAGTCAAAATTGAATTAATGGCGTTACGAGCCCAGTTAAATCCGCATTTTTTATTCAATAGTCTGAATGTGTTGTATTCTTTAGCATTAAAAAAGGCAAAAGAAACACCTGAATCCATCATAAAATTATCCGATATTTTGCGATATGTGATATACGACTCAAATAAAGAAACCGTACGAATCAAATCTGAGGTTGAATTAATCAATAACTACCTGAGTTTACAGGAATTCAGGATTGATAAAACATCAACGCTCCATTTTGAAACAGATATTAAGAAGAATATCGATATTGCTCCAATGCTTTTTTTGCCAATGGTTGAAAACAGTTTCAAACATGGGGTGAAAGGAGATGTCTCGAATACGTATGTCCATATTAAAATAAAAACAACGAACAATAGTGTGGATTTCGAAATTGAAAATAATAAAGGCACAAGTGACAATCCTGACGGAGATCAACATAGCGGGATCGGATTGACGAACATAAAAAAAAGGCTTCATTTACTGTATCCTGAAAAACATAAATTAATAATCAGCGATAAAGAAGATAAATTTAAAGTATCACTAAAAATCGACCTGAAATGATTAATTGCATTATAGTTGATGATGAACCTGTATCAAGAGAAATACTTGAAAAATATATTTCAGATTGTACCTCCCTCAATTTGATCGCTTCGTGCAGGAATGTGTTTGAGGCAAATGATGTAATCAATCAGGAACCTATCCAGCTACTATTTTTGGATATTAATATGCCAAAATTATCCGGCATCCGGTTTTATAAATCACTTTCAAATCCCCCGTTTGTTATTTTTACAACCGCTTATCCGGAATACGCTGTTGAAGGATTTGAAGTAGATGCCATTGACTATTTATTGAAACCTTTCTCTTTTGAGCGTTTTTTAAAATCAGTCAACAAGGCTTTTAACACCATCAATCATAAAGACGATAAGGATCAGGTTCCGTTTATTGTTTTAAAATCCGACAAAAAATTGTTCCGGATTAATATCCGCGATATAAATTATCTGGAAGCGCTTGGCGATTATGTTAAAGTCGATTATCTGGATCAAACAATTATTGTACACGATACGTTTCAAAACTTACTCATTCAACTGGGCGAATCAGATTTAACCAGGGTACATAAATCGTTTGCCATATCATTGAACAAGTTTGACCATATTGAAGGTAATATGATCAGAATAAAGAATAAAACTATTCCTATCGGCCAAAAATACCGTTCGAATCTATTGAAAATCATCAGCTCTCGTCCATAGGTAGGTAAAGGAATCGCCATGTTATAACATTATTTTTTAGCATATTTTGCTCTGAGTTTTTCAATAATTCCAGCGCTGACCCAATAAACATCCTGATTATGATCCGGAGTCCATCGTGTGAAAAACAGATACTTTCCATCCGGGCTAACCGATGGAAAACGTTCCTGAGCTCCGGTATTAATGCTTGCACCCATATTGACCGGTTCAGACCATATGCCGGCGCTTTTGTCATGAAAACTTATATACAGATCACCTTCTCCAAATTCACCTTCCCGGTTTGATGAAAAGATGATATACCTGTCGTCCGGATCGACATATGGTGTCCAGTTCAGGGTGCCATTGCCTTTGTTGATGTTGCCGGGAAGTGCTTCAGGTTTAGCATAGTTGCCATTGATGCGTTCAGAACGATAGATACCGTAGTTATTCATAGGCCCCTCCAGATAAGCTGTAAAATATAAGGTGCCGGTCTGCGTGACAGACCCGATGTATACAAACTGCAATTCTGGATATTGTTTTAACAGGTTAAGACACTCAGGTTCACTCCATGCATCACCCTTTTTTTTAGTTATCCAGATATCTTTGTTCTCACGTGAGGTAAAATAACCCGTATTGTCATCTGAAAGTGCCATGATTTGATATGGAATAGCGCTGGGAGCAGACCATCGACCTTTTTTCCGATGCATGGTTAATGCCTGAATGATCCTTTCACCGGAATCCTTATCCGGAATCCGGACAGTTATCCAAAATACATCATTGCCATCAGAAGTAAATAAGGCAGGACTGTGTTCCAGGTTGTCTGTTGAGACAATTCCCCGGGCAAAAACCTCAGGTGTATCCCCCGGAAGCTCTTGTCCCAAATAATCACCACGCAGATCTGTAAAGTCAGATGTTTCTACTTGTGCATAAATAAAACTATAGCACCCTAGCAATATCAAAAACAGATATCTTCTCATTATATGAAATTTGTTGTTTTTATAAACTTAGGGGATCTCCTGTACAGTTCAGTGACGAGACATTCCAAAAAGGATCAGATTTGGTTCGCCGTTCAGAGAAATAATCCCCCTCTTGCTAATTACTCAAAACTCAAACTGTCAAAGTGCCAATTATACGTCCTGATTGCCGGATTTTCGTTTATAAACAGTTGTACATCCTGGTTTTTTTCGTTTTCTGGCTTGTGGAGTAAATCTGCAATTTTTCGCTTCTCAAGTGTTATGAAATTATTAGTGGTCGGGTTTCTCCAATAAAGTCCGTTTTTATCAACGGCATAATTTGAATACATCAACGCATGCTCTATGGACAGAGCCGGTTTATAACGTTTCCATTGCTTCAGGCGGTTATCAGGTGACAGCGGTATCAATTCAAAGGTTTTAATATCAAACGCTAACGGATTGACATACCTGTCGTAATACTGATGCCCGTCGACATAGAGCCGTAATTCTTCATCAACCAGTTTAAAAGCTGCGACATCTGTCACCTTCATTTTTTTAGCGCCATAGAACACATTGTTCTGATCTTTTGCCACATACCAGTGAACCGGTGTAAATGTATCATAATCGATGTTTTTTAGTGACTTTAAAACAGATGGTTTGTTCTTTGGGATGTGAACGAAATATATGTTCCGGCTAGCTTTAACATAATTAAAAATGTAATGGACAGGTTCACTGCGCCCCCGTTTGAGTCCGGAGGTAAATCAGGCATCCCGAACACTCCACCATCATTGGTTACAACAGATCTGTTTATTTCCGGAATACAAATCCCTATCTGACCAACCGGTAATTCGCGGGAGGGGTCATCCGTCATTATTACACCTGTTATCGAAAACTGTGAAAAAGTATCCGTATAAACACTTACGAATAAAAGCATCATAAAAAAATATCTCATAGATATAAATCTAACCATGATTGTGATGCTTATCAAGTATTGTTAGGGTTATTAAACCCATCTTATGCCTTGGGAAGATTAAAACAATGTATACACAAATATTATGGAAGTTTTATTGTATTTTGAATCCCACGACCCCCTGTTATTTAAGATCTCTCTTTTCGTATGATACCGGATTTCCATTCCGTACCTATCCTTAAATTTAAAACCTGCTCCAAATGCCTGACTACCTCCGGTATTAAGCTCAATAATTTCAGATACAGCACCATCAGAGATCCGGGTGAACTCTAAGGTTGAGTTAAAATCGAAATCGATAATATAAGACGCATTCACAAAAATTTTAAAATCATCGCTAAGGAAAAAACTATGCCGAATACCGACCGGTACTTCAACAGATTGATAATCAACTCTAGAGTGGTAACTCATTGCGGTATTTACATCGCTTAAATTTGCGTCTTTTTCAGTTTTATACGACTGATAAGTAGGTTCTAAAAGAAGACTCCATTTGGATTTGTTAAAAGGAAAAACGATCTCTGCTTCAACACCAAATCGAAAATTAATTATTCCATCGAAATCCGTGCTTTTTAGATGTGAATAGGGGTTTTCAATAGATAAGGAACTAAAGTTTATTCCGGGTCTTAATGATAGATTAAACAAGTCTCTTTTTTGTTTCAACTCATATCGTGTATAGCTGGAATTTGAACAGGTATTGAATTTTATGAATAACCGTATCAACTCATTTTTATCATAGTTGAGAGATGAAAAATCTTCTTTTTCCATCAATTTACATTTGAAATCAACAAAAAGCTGCTGCCTGAACGTATTATTATGGGCATAACCCACTCCTTCCAGATATTGCTTATATACTAACTGGTTGATCTCTGACTCGTCCATTTTATAAAAAAATCGTTTAAGATCTCCGTTTGTGTACATATATAAAGAAGCCTTTCCATCAATAAGTACTTTCAGGTACAAAAGCTCTTCCTGAAATTCCGGATTTCTTTCAACAGACATTTCATTAATATTGTTGCTTGAACGATCCATCTTTACCCGCGCTCTGATAAATCGTATTCCATCACCGACACCAAACTCTTTAACTGATTGAATATTTGCATCTTTAACAGGACCATCCTCCGTCAGTTTATATTTAAAACTTGTCGGATTATTGTACCAATCAACATTTTTTATCAAACATTCTGTTTTTTTGTCCGATTCATTGACAAAATATCCGTGTTCGAAAATTATCTGACAATACGATTGGATGGATATAAATGTAAAAACAATGATTGCTAATAGTTTTATACATGTTGAGCTTTCTGATTTCATACTGATAAAAAATAAAATTTTAAAAATGATGTTTTTGAAGAATTTTCAAAAATAAAGTTTTTTTTAGTGAAAACAGCAATTAGTCGCTGTCCGAAAATAACAGGAGCCAGATCTTTCTTTCAATCTTGTTGATCATTAAAAAGGTTCTGTCCGTGCAGCTGTATGCATCAAACCAGCCGTTCCAGGGGCCCATAAAATCGAAGCC
>JBNKDZ010000435.1:0-2775 GCA_050288525.1 Cyclobacteriaceae bacterium | reverse complement strand
TTTTCAGGAATACTACAACAAGGATGCTTCTGAAGTTTTTAATATTCAGGAAAAGCTCAGGAATGCCGGTTGGAAAAATACCTATTGCCGGATTGTTTTTACGGATAAAAAGGGGGGGGAATTCGGCATTGCAATATTCAGTAAATATCCGATCATAAGGCGTGGAGACATTGAAGATGAAAAGGGGGAGTTTATGAATTCGATTTTTGCTGATATGGTCATCGATTCGGATACGGTGCGAATATATAATTCACATCTTGAATCCATGAGTATCGATGAAGAAAATGTTGTAAACACCGACAGGTTGCGGAAAAGTTATGTTGATACAGGCTACAGGCTCAGATATGGTTTTGCTATACGTGCACGACAGGTTGAAGCACTGGCAGCCCATATTGCCGGGTGTCCGCATAAAAAGATCATTCTGTGTGGTGATCTGAATGAACTCCCGTATAGTTATCCTTACTTTACACTTAAGTCCTTGCTGAATAACGCTTTCGAAAAAGCCGGCAACGGATTTGGATTCAGCTATAATGGAAAGTTGTTCTTTCTGAGAATCGACAACCAGTTTTTTAGTGATGATCTGGAAATTCTGAATTTTCATACGCACCGGAACGCAAAATACTCCGACCATTTCCCGATAACGGCAACCTATCACATTAATAAATAACCGGCTATTATTTCCCATCGTCAAAAATTGCAGTGAACTCCTTCCTTTGTTGATTGTTATGGTGAGGAACCATGGCCATATTCTCTATGCGCCATGTCCTCTGATCTGTGCCCAAGAACCTACCCTACCGTTTTATACTGAATGTTGTACAAATGCGTATAGACACCATTTTTAGCCATCAATTCTGTATGATTGCCTGCTTCAACGATTTTTCCGTGATCCAGTACAAGAATTTTATCAGCATTCTGGATCGTTGACAGCCTGTGGGCGATAATTATGGAGGTACGGCCTTTCATTAATTTTTGTATCGCATTTTGTATCATTTCTTCTGTTTCACTATCGACAGAAGAGGTGGCTTCATCCAGTACGATAATTTTCGGATCGTACACCATAGCACGGATAAACGATATCAGCTGCCGTTGTCCGACAGAAAGTGTTGCTCCCCGTTCCATGACATTGTATTCGAGCTTCCCGGGTAAGCGTTCGATAAATGTTTTAGCACCAACCAGTTCAGCAGCTTCATAGATCTTATCCCGGCTAATGGAGTGATTCCCCAGCGTGATATTTTCTTCAATACTTCCCGAAAACAGAAACACATCCTGCAGAACCACGCCGATCTTCTGTCGGAGGGAGGTGAGTTCATAATCACTTAACGGTTTGCCATCAATGGTTATCTGTCCTTTGTTGATCTCATAAAACCTGTTCAGGAGGTTGATGACGGAAGATTTACCGGCTCCCGTAGCTCCGACGAGGGCAAGACATTCTCCTTTTTTAACTTCAAAGGAAATATCTTTGAGTACATAATCTTCGTTATTGTAGGCGAACCACACCTTTTCGAAGGAGACGTAGCCATCCATTTTTGAGGGAATGTAACTGCCATTGTTCGGGATCTGGTCTGTAGTATCCAACAGATCAAAAATGCGTGATGAGCTGACAATCCCCATCTGTAAAGTGTTAAACCGGTCGGCGATCTGACGGATAGGCCGGAAAAACATGTGCAGGTACATGATAAAGGCAGTAAGGTCGCCAAAGCTGGTAGTCTCGGAGATAACACCTTTGGCACCAAACCACACGATCAGACCAATGCCCAGTGCCTGTATGACTTCGGATACGGGAAAATACACCGAATAGTAAAGTACAGAACGAATGTTGGCTTTCTTATGCTCGTTGTTTATGCTTTTGAATTTGTCAAATTCCTTTTCTTCGCTGTTGAAGATCTGGATGATGCTCATTCCGGTGATATGTTCCTGAACAAACGAATTAAGGTTTGAAACAGCATTCCGGACTTCATTGAAAGCAATTTTAACTTTTTCCTTAAAAACATATGTAGAAATGATCAGAAGAGGAAGGGTGGAAAGGCTTATCAGGGTAAGCTTCCAGTTGAGGAGAAACATACCTGTGAGGATAAACGTAATTTGCAGCAGATCACCAACCAGAGCTGCCAGTCCCTGACTGAAAACTTCAGCATAACCCTGGAAATCGGAAACTTGAAATCAGAAACCATGTCAACTTTGACAACAATTTCACCCTGTTCTGTGAATTTAAGTGCATTATTCGTCAGATTTATTATAATCTGCCCCAAACGCAGCGGATCTCCTACCAGTAAACAGGGCACATCTTCATCAACTGAAATAATCAGTTCAATCCCCTTTTCTCCGGCCTGATTGCAAAACATGTCAGACATGTTGTTCAGAACATCACGCAACTGAAAGCGCCTGGTTTCCAGTTCCAGCTTGCCTGCCTCTATTTTGGAAAAATCCAGAATATCATTTATTATCCCAAGCAGCACATGTGCCGAACCCCGTATTTTGGAAAGGTAATTGTCAGCTTTGCTGTTCAGGTCGGTTTTCAAAGCCAATTCGGTAAAACCCAGTATGGCGTTCATCGGGGTTCTTATCTCATGGCTCATATTGGCAAGAAATTCACTTTTTGCCCTGTTTGCGGCTTCAGCCACATCTTTGGCTATTTTCAGGGTCTCAGCCTGTTTTTTTTGTGTAATATCTTCAACAACACCTTCGTAGTATATGGGTTTCCTGTTTTTGCCCCATACAGCATGGGCGTTTATTGAAACATCCAGCATGGTGCCGTCTTTCCGGTAAAACTTGGTT
>JBNKDZ010000434.1:0-6243 GCA_050288525.1 Cyclobacteriaceae bacterium | reverse complement strand
TGGTTGTATACAACGAATCTATCCTGAATTCTTCCGAAATCTGTTCAAGGGATTGATCGTTACCCTGCCCGAATACAGTTGTTGCAATCGTCAAAAATATTAGTGTAGTTATAATCGATATTTTGCTTTTTTCAATTCTGTTTTTCATGCCTGAATAAGTGATTAATCGTAATTTTAAAATATTGTGAACCAGATATTTTCGAAGTTAAAATCCCATGCTTTCCTTAGTACTACCTCCCAGTACGTCAATGGCAATCACGGTTATTTTACCGCCCCAGTCACTGTTATCTGTGTAAACATAGGCTTTATCAGATCGGGTTAGTATTTTAGTTTGCACATTGTTGTCAGAGAACGATAAGGCTCCCTGAATATCTTCAATAACCCAAATGTAGGATTGTACTTCTGTGCCGGATGTTTGGACTTCGAATGTCAGTATACTTCCGACATATTTTTCCGAATCATTGTATCTTTTCAATTCACTTTTATCAATACCCTCAATGACTGGTGAAGGATGATTTTTTATATCAAGGATGCCTTCTGTCAACCAGGGCAAAGGATTTTCTGCGAGCCAGACACCTGTATATGTCATTTTTAGTGTACCTAAAGAATAATTACCGGGAGCGTCTTCGGGAACGGTAAGTTCATTTCCGTCAACGGAGGAGAATTTAATGTACCCGGCTGTGCCTAAAATCAGGCAGTTATACGTTTCTCCTTTAATTAATTCGACCGAAAAATGTCCGTCTTCCTTTACCGGGCATCCCATGTCCTCGTTACTTTGGATGGTTTTCGGGAGAAACTGCAGATATGGTGCCTGACTAATCAGATCATAAACGCTGTAACCCTGAATTGCCGTTTCAAATGTTCCTGTTAGGGTAATGGTATTTGTTAATGGTTCCTCCTTTTCTCCGTTATCACAACTGGTAATAAAGAAAACGAATCCGAATACAATGATATGTGCTTTTTTCATTTTTCTGCTGTTATATTAAAAATACTAAGGAACGTAAGAAAACAAACACACACAATACCGTCAGGGGGGTATTTAGTCCCTCAGGAATACATTGGCATATTTCACCAGGTCAATAAGTTTGCCGGTTTCAAGCTTACGGCAAATATTTTTACGATGTGTTTTTACTGTCTGAAATGAGATGTACAATTCTTCGGAGATCGCTTTGTTGCTGTATCCGTTTGCTACCAGTTTAAGAATTTCCTGCTCTCTTTCGGTTAGTTGACTAAACTGGTACAAATGTTTGTTAAAGAAGCAATAGCTTTCTTCGACAATCTCTTTCAGAAAGGAGTCGTTTCTGAGGATCTGCAATGGCTGGGTGTATGAAATCAGGTGTTTTCCGTCGTGATAATGTTTAGATGTTGTGTAAAAAAGCAAATAGTTGGACTTTGGCGTATATCTCAGTCTTTGTATAAAACTGAAAGGTAATGATTTGTTGCCATTCAGCGAATAATTAATCAACGATGTACTAAAGATGTATTGTGACCTTTTGTCGGAGATATTATCAATAAAATCCCGGCCTTCTTTCTGAACCTCTTCAATGGTCCTTTCAAACCGGGCCAATCCTTTTGGACTTACATATTCCAGTCCGAGAGTTTCTCTGTCGTTAAGATGGATATAACCTGGTATCAGGTCGCTTAATTCGTCCAGCGTGACAATCCCATCCCGTTCAAGCAGAGAGCAGTATTCCAGATCGATTATATTTTGCTCCAGGATTTCTTTTTCTGAGAATCGTTTCATGTTTAATCAGGATATTCTCTTTAATAAAAAATGTTAACTACAGGTATTCTTAATATAGTATTTTAAAAGCCAAATTGGAATTATTTTTTGAAAAAGTAAGGGGTTTTAATGTTATGATGCTTTTTATAAAGGTTTTATATAAGCCAAAAATTTTTATTATGCTGTAAATTATACACCAAAAAAGATCCTCAAACCGGCACGAACATCATCTGATCGCCATCTTTCAACAGTTTTACTTCAACACCATAAAGCTTTTGAATATTCTCGGATGTCATGATCTCTGTTCCGCCATCAGCGAAGACGTTTCCGTTGTTGAGCATAATAATGTGGTCACAATAGCGCATAGCAAGATTGAGGTCGTGGATAGCCATTATAACGGTTATTTCCTTTTTTGCGAGTGACCTTAGCAGCCTCAGCACATCCATGATATGTTTCAGATCGAGGCTGGCAGTCGGTTCATCCAGGAGCAGGATCTCAGGTTCCTGGGCTAAGGCACGTGCGATATATACCCGCTGCTGTTGTCCTCCGCTCAGTTCCCGTATGTTGCTCATCGCAATCGATTCAAGGTCAAGCATTTTCAATACGCGTATGACTGTAAGGTGATCCTTTTTGCCGGGGCTCCAGGCTATGTAGGGCTTTCTGCCCATCATCACCACGTCATAAACCGAAGCCGACAGATATTTTCCGTCTGACTGAGGTACATAGGCGATTTTTTTTGCGATCTCATGCCGTGATATTTCCTTTACATCTTTATTTCCCAACAAAACAGAACCTTTTTGTGGTGTCAGGATCCCATTCAGGCATCTTATCAGGGTGCTTTTTCCGGAGCCGTTGGGTCCTACAAAGGCTGTAAACTGCCTGTTGTTGATTTTGATGCTTACATCCTTCAATACAGGCTCTTTGTGATACGCAAAATCAATATTTCGGACTTCAATAACCATTCTAATAGCGTTTAAAGCCTTTAATCAATAAATATATGAACAACGGAGTGCCGATAAAGGAAGTCAGTATACCTACAGGGAGCACCTGAGGGGCGATGATTTTCCGGGCAACAATATCAGAGAGCAACAAAAACATTCCCCCGAAAATAGCCGATGAAGGAATTAAAAACCGCTCATCGTTACCGGTGAAGCGACGAACGATATGAGGGACAACCAGACCTACAAATGCGATGACCCCGAAAAAAGATACGGCTACAGACGTCATCAGGGATGCTATGATCATGCCGCGAATTCGAATACGGTTGACATGTACACCAAGGCTGATGGCTGTCTCGTCACCTGCAGAAAGGGCATGGTGGTTCCACCTGTTCTTCATAAAATATAAAAATGAAGGTATTACCACAGCCAATAAGATCAGGAAATCGTTCCAGTTGGCCTTTCCAAGGTCACCAAACATCCAGAAAACGATGGCCGACAGTTGTACATCATTGGCAAAATACTGTAATGAGGAGAATCCTGCAGTAAATAATGAGCCACAGATGATACCCGACAATATAATGGTCTCGGGAGTTGTATCTTTATACCGGGCGATCAGCAATATCACGGAAGTGCTCAACATACTTCCGGCAAAAGCACATATCGCGATCAGGTATGGATTATGCATCATTACGGCATCGTTGGCAGTACTATGAACGGATCCTGCTCCCAATACGACGATTGCGAAAGCTGCTCCGAAAGCTGCTGCATGAGAGATCCCCATGGAGACAGGTGATGCCAGCGGATTGCGTAACAGTCCCTGCATGGCGGCCCCTGAAACAGATAGGGCCATACCGGCAAGACCTGCAGTCAGCACTCTTGGCAGCCGAATGTTGAAAATGATCTGATAGTAGTCACCTCCTGATGAAAATAAGGTGTAAATAACCTCCTTAAGACGTATTTCTGCTGATCCGAGGGTAATTCCTGAAAGCATACATATCACAAGTAAAAGCGATATAATCGATAAGAACATGTATTTTTTACGGATCTGCCGTTTATATGCTTTATGTATGGTGCTTTTGCTCATTTACTAAAAAAAATCGATTTTACCAGGTTCTCCAATGTGTTCTTTAACAGATCCGTACAGTCCTTTTGTGCTTAAAAACAGGTTATAGATCTCATCCGCTTTTTTTTCCATTGAAATATCCGAAAATTGGTCCGGAAAAAGAACTTTTCCTGAATAATAGGCATTCACAAACAGTGTTTCGAAGTTGGTAGTATACCAGTTACAGGGGAGTAAAACATACACATCGTTGTTTTTAATCGCTGACAAGGTCTTTTTCAATACGTCTTCATTCAGTTCTTCCAGTACGATACTCAGGCCGGCAAAGTCGACAAAGATCTTGTCAGGATCCCATTGTACCAGTTGTTCTTTATCGATCTGAACATTATTGTTGACCGAATTCAGGTTATGGGCAAGGTTTTTAATATGGATAAATTCAAACGGCGCATATTCGGGTATGGTAGAGGTTATTCCGTGGGCACCTCGGTAAGAGATTCCGCCGGCATAAACCGTAAAATCAGTATTCGTGGAAGTTTCTTTGGTGCGTTGACCCAGATCGCCGATCAGCATTTCAATATTTGCGATCAATGTGTCCGCTCTCGGGGTCTTGTCAATAATTTTTGCGATAAGCCTCAGGCTTTTATAAAATCGGTTTTTATTCGTCGTCAAATCGCCGTAATCGAGGGCTACTACCGGTATTCCTGTTTGCCGTTGCAATTTTTCAACATCACCAACAGTGGCATACGTAATAAAGATCACGTCAGGATTTGCTACAGTTATAAGCTCAGCATCTCCTCCATGGCGCGGCCCGATTACAGGAAGCTCTTTGTATACAGGATTGGCCAGATTATACGGATTGTCATTCTTGTGCTCAATATCTTCCACACCAGCGACCATATCTGCGGCATCCAGATAGGACAGAAGACGTAATGCTCCGGCTCCGACACCGATAACACGCCCGACATTTTCAGGAACAGGAACTTTCCTTTCGAGCATATCATGTATTATGATCCGGTTGCCGGAATCCATTTGGCTTTTACACCCTGAAAGAATTAAAAAACAGAGCAGGATTAAAGAAAAGTATCGCATATGATCAGAATTTGAATGATAGATTACCGACTATTGTGAAAGGAACACCGGCAAAATAGGTAGCACTTCCCTGTTTGCTGTCATCAGACACGTTTATCCCTCCGGTATATTTGGTGTTAAGAATATTTTTCATTTCCAGTCCGATAGTCATATTCTTTGAACCCAAAAATCCGGGAATATGATATTTCGTAAGGAGATCAAAAAGTGTATACCCATCGATTTTCTCCATATTGGTAGCATCGCCATATCGTGAACCGGTATGCTTCATTTTTAATGCCAGATATACAGATTCTGTGCTGTACGAAATTCCTGACATACACGAAAATACCGGCGTGGCAGGCGACTGATTCCCTTTAATACCTGCAGGGCCGGATTGATCTCCGTTGCTTCTTTGGAGTTCGTTATCATAACTCATTTTGGCCAATGTAGGATTGAAATAAATCATGATCCTATCAACAGGCATGACCGAAAACTCCATATCGATGCCCCGGGCAGTCAGTTCACCGACATTCTGATAATAGTCCAGTCCTACAACAGGGTCAAAGGCAGAAGCGAGTACATTATGATGTTTGGCGTAAAATGCCGATACGGACAACGTTGTTTTTTTTGTTTCATTACGTATTCCGATATCAAAATTATCGCTGGTTTCCATTTCCCATTGATCAAAAATCCCTTGCAAGGTCATTCCGTTTTCAGTGAAAACTTGCTGATTCTTTACGAACAAACTAATAATCGGGCTATACATATACGGCCTCATATAGTTTTTTCCATAATTAAAATAAACATCTGTGGCCTTGTTTATTTCATACCCAATACCTGCTGTTGGTAAAAACGCATCATAAATCCTTTTTTCGGTGTGCAGGTCAGGATCAGGATTGTTTGATAATTCAGTAGGGGATATGGAGGTATACCGTTCACTTTCCGGATCTTTAAAATAAAAATATTTCATTCCAGCCTGGAAGCTAAACCTGTTTTTTGTATAAGCACATTTGATGTAAGGGCTATGTACCTGTGATTTTTTATCATTTACGGTAAAATAACTGTATCCAACCGGCTGTAAGCCATCTTCTGTTATGGAATATGAATAAACATTTGCATTATTTGCGGAAGATTCAAACCAGTACCCTGCAGCATATTGAAATCCGGAAATCTTACCTGAATACTCAGGGATCACACCTATACGGTTGATGTCCCGAACCCGGTTAAAGACGAAATACCTTGGGCCCTTTTGCGTGCCTTCCTTATAATCAGCATCTTCGGCAGATAAATACCATTTTACAGACAGTTTTCCTTTTCCTTCAGGATCAAATATCAGGGTCGTCTGAAGATCTTTGTTGATGAAATTTCCGCCGTTATAATCATAGTAATACATATCCTCAGCCGGAATACCGGTCAGTTTTTCATTATAATCCTTGTAATAGAAGGTGTCC
>JBNKDZ010000433.1:0-4270 GCA_050288525.1 Cyclobacteriaceae bacterium | reverse complement strand
GCAGGGGTCAAATATGAGAGCCCGGACATTTTCAAAATCATGAAATATCCTTATTGTGGGTTAAATCTGAATTAATACTGTTTAGACAAGGCCAGGTTTTTACCTGCTGATGACGGCTTTATTTTAGTTATTTTTGTTTTTCCCCTTAAGTTGACGGCTATGGTGTCCCCACGAACCACGGCACAGGAGATTACACTAAATAACTTCTGTTTTTTTCAGCATATTTACGATACAAATCCCGCATTGGTTCATCCGGGTACCCGGAAAACTCTCTGTCTAGTTTACTCATAAGGTTTTGTGATCTTTCATCCGCACTGTCAAAAAACCAACTACCATCTTCAGGCAGCAGTTCAACGGCTTTTTTTATTATTTCTGCAGACTTCACAGCACCAATTTCAAATAATGCTTTTACCACTTCCTCACAATAATCCGGAAAATCTTCTTGCAGGAAATTTAAAATATGGTCCGCTTGTCCGGCGTTTTCCAAATGGAAACAAAGAAATAAAACTCTTTGCACAGGATTTAATGCATCAGGATTGTAATTGCATTGATTATTTAAAATCTCAAATAATGCCATTGAAAAATCGTCATTGTCCGTTAAGTTAAACAAACCTTCCATGTTCTGGTCTTTGACAATTTTATCCCTTTGACGCATCTTATGCTTTATTTCATCTGTCATCCAGGGCAAATCGCTATCAAATTCATCTTTTTGCATATTGCTTCTATTTCAATATTTCAAATCATTTTTTCTCCTTTTTCGCTTGAGGATTGCCCTTTAAAATTGTTTTGTTTGTCAGTCCGTAATCAGCAAGCAGGTGGTTGAGGTTGACTAAAATGCTGTCTTGTTCCTTGGGAAACTTTTCTGCAAGGTTTTTATAATGTTCCAGAAGTCGTGTGTCTTTTACTCCTGAAAGTGCCTGCAATGTCGTATGTATTACCTGGTTAGAAGAATCCTTCATTCCTTCAATAAACGTATCAATAAAATCTTTTTTATTCTCTAATTCTCCCAACGCGAAAAAAGCATCTATACGTATCTCTTCATTGTCGTTTTTTGTAAAAGGCAGAAGAAGCTCACCATACTCGCATTTCATTTCTATCAGAAGATATGTGCAAAACTGAAACGTTTTCTCGTCATTAATTTTGTTTATATTTTCCTGGATATAGGTCAGCCATTCATGGCTTTTGTCTTTGGCATACCAAAAAACGGATTGAAATACGGTAAGCATATCTTCGTTGGACAAGGATAACAGATATGGTTTTGCTTTTTCGTAATTTGTTTTGCACAGGATCCGGATCAGAAGGTCTTTATGGTCATCTGATGTATTGAGTATTTCAATGATTTTATTTAACGATGATTCCTTAAGTCTGTTTTTGCTTAACAATCCGTACAAGCAATCAATTTTGTCATCCTCATCTTCAGTGTTCGTATATGCTTCCAATATGGATTCTTCCGTTCCGCCCATGTTATACCCAAACCAGCTCGGACCATCTTCAATCAACTCTCCGGAAATCACTTCATCGAGCCACCTTTCATACCAGTCTAAAAAGTTTTTTTCAAAAGCGAACTGTGGTTTTTGCTGTTCCATATCCAGATTGACCACCATGCCTTTATACGGTCCGTTTAAAATGACACCATGAATATAGGTACATCCCTGTGATCCGACCGGCAATATCCCTGCCCATAGTTTTCCGATTTCTTCTTCGTATTGTTTATCTGAAATGGTATCCTCATCAATGTTTTTTGTCAGTTCGTTCCATTGGTTGTCCGTCATTTTAGGATAAATAACACAAGGCCCTTTTAAATACTTCTTTGTATTGTCGGTTATTAGTTCATCGACATACTTTCCTAAAGGATAAATTCCATAAAATGGTCCTGCTGCTGAATTTTGCGTCCCTGCACCTCCATTGCCAACCTCCAAAACAAAAGCTTTGTAGCATTCCGGCAATTGTATGGAGTATGCTTCTTCAAATTCTGTCACTTCAAATGCTGTGGCAGGTTTGTTAATAATGTATTGATGGTCATCAGCTCCAAATACTTTTAAGTCCTTGTCAGCTTTTTTCGCTTCCTTCAGTTTTCTTTTAATTCGTTGAATTTGATCGTGATATTTTGTCGTCATTAGTTATTTGCAAATAGAAGTCCCTTGCATTTAATCTTTTAATTTTTCTGCTTCCCATTTTTTCAATTCCTCATTGATAAAATAGTCAATCATTTTCTGATATATCTCTCCTATAAGTTCCGGTGAAATATCATACTCTCTGGCCAGGGCTTTTTTTGATTCGATCACAGCTTCAACCCGCTTTTCATCACGTACTGCGATTTTATCTTTCTTAAATATGGCTGCTCTGTCAACATATTTTGCCCTTTCAGATATCAGTTCAACAATATTTTTATCAATTATATCAATCGCTGTACGAATATCTTCAATGTTTTTACATTCCTCCGGTTGCTTCATTTTATTATTTATTTCCATATTTGATTTTTCAATTTGCACCAATATTCCATTGAAACTTAGGGCGATTTAAGATTTTATTTATGGATCACTATCAATTTTCTTCATTTTTTAAGTCCTCCATCGATATCGGAGGAATATATAAGGTCCATGGAAAAGGTTCATCGGTCCATTTGAGTTCAGAATTAGGATCAACAAACGCCTTTTTAATCAGTCCGTCCATAACCTTTTTATGCATTTCTGATACAAAATGAAAATCATAGGGTTGATCGAGTGCTTTTTTTAATGCATCCAGATGTTCAACAATGTCTTCATCAGGCGTACAATCGCCGTAAGCCAGATATTCTGCATATTTGCTGGTTGTATATGCTTCGTTAAAACCTCTGTTCAGACATAAGGAGCGCTCATCTATCCTGTAAATTTCTTCAAAATCAACCATTTCTCTTAGTTCTGTATTTGAATGGACGACTTTTTTAAAGCTTTCATAGATGAATGCCCATGATTTCATTTGTTCTTTTGAATTAAATACAAGCAACCAACAACCACAAATATCCTTTTCCTCCAGGGGACAGAATTCAGAAGGGATCAGGTATTGTGCAAACAATTCATTATCGTTTGATTGGAATACTGATTTTTTGATGAGTTCTTCTCTTGTCATGATATTGTGTTAAGCCATTATTCTTCTCCTGAAAAAACTATATACATTTTCATTCCTCCAATTTCTCAATTGGCAATCCATAAGGTCCCGGCTTTGAAACGGATCTTGAATATGACTTGGAATTTATAAAATCAAGTATCACGAAGCTGGTTCCTTTAATAAAAACAATCACCTTATTGTCAAACATTTCAATCCTGAAATCCTGCGCCTGCAAGTCTTTCTGAATAGAGAAGCTGTTCATAAAATCTTCAGATATTGGTGGAGCATAACCTTTATTAATGAATTCCAGTGCATCTGAAGACTTTTTAACAATTGTTCCGGTTGAACAAATAAAACCATCCATGACAACTCTATTTTCATTCTCCGAATCGGTTAAATAGGTCCATATTGAATAATCATCCTCTTCAATTATCAAATGCTTATTAATCGATATAAGGTGTTTTAATATGTATACTTTCTCTTCCAACGCATAAATACTATGTGAAAAAGGTTAATATTTATTCAATTCCCGGATCATCAGGATATCAGTCAGTTTTTTGATTCCTTTGTTTGATATAAAACGGAAACTCAATTCAATAAAGACAAATCTCAAAAATACAATTGCCATAATCATTGGTAAAATAATTCCGGATGATTTCTCAATTCCGTTAGTAAAAAGAGTTATTCCAAACGCAATAACTGGCAATACCATTAAAATCGAAAATAATACTTTAAACACGTTATGAATTCGAATTTCAATTTCGCCTGTTTTCCCTTTAAATTTACCCGATAAAACACATACAGCCCCCCTGCCTATTTCTGATGATATTATTTTGAACCCATTTTCATTTACCTTTCCCCTAAAAGCGTTATTTGTCGGTTTCAAAGCCAACAATTCTGTAATATCCGTATTTGATTTCAAGTTTTGCATCGAAACTGCATAATCACTACTCAATTCAACTTTAAAAATTTTATTCGGAAACAATTTCATTCTTTTAGCGGGTTTTTCTCAAAATGCTTCTTGTTTTACCAGGAATCAGGTTCACAATCCTATCCGCTAACCCCTTTTATCATCCATACACCATTCTCTTTCCTTACCATAAAAATAAACATATCATCCCAAATGAAATTATCGAACGGTTTTCCTTCTTTTAATTCAAAACCGAGAAAAAAGAAATCAAAT
>JBNKDZ010000432.1:0-4080 GCA_050288525.1 Cyclobacteriaceae bacterium | reverse complement strand
CCTATTATTATGATCTTCTTTTTCATAAATTCAAATTACTTTTAACTTTCAGAAAATAATCTTTCAACATTACAATTCAATTTGCATTCCTGTCTTAACCTGCTGAATTCCAAAATGATGATAAAAAACTGCCAACGCAGGTAGTTCAGTGCAATGTGAAGGATAAATATGTTTTATTTGCTGATCTTTAAAATACTCAATGGTCATTTTAGTCTGGTGATTGTCATATTTCAGATGAAAACCACCAATAACCGAATCGACTTTTTTGATCCCGGTTATCACTTTTGCGTGTTCGATAATATTGCAGATTCCGGCATGAGAGCAACCTGTAACAATTGCAAGAGCATCATTCTGAACAACCGCCAGAGCAGAATCATCCATTACAAAATCATCGTTCCCTTCAGCATCAACAAAAGGGGTTGTTTTTGATTCAAAATCATTTGTACGAGGTACTTCTCCCAGAAAAAACACAGCATCTGTTATGGCATATGGTTTGGCTGTGGTTATCAATTCAAATTTTTGCTCTACTTCACTTTTTGTCATATCCAGCCCCAATTCCGTATTGCCATTTTTCCGAAATCGTTTCATAAAAGCTCCGGGGTGTGTAATTAGCTTTTTGTCCGCGAGATACCTCAGGCCGTCTCCATGATCCCAATGCCCATGACTAAGCACGATCACAGGCACATCCTTTTCAATATTTATATTAAGCTCCCGGGCATTTTTTAAAAACACATCACTGTGTCCTGTATCAAACAGGATGGTTGTTCCGTTATTTTCAATCAGATAGGACAATCCATGTTCAGCAAGGAACCTGCCTCCTGCAACATTATCGTTAAGTACTGTTATTTCCATATTTTCTTTTCTTAACAAACTTTTTATACATGAGCTGAAAAATGTTCCGGATTGATCAGCTCTCGGTATTTATAAACAATTTTTTTATAATCTTCCCAGGCAGGGCGTTTCAGTGCCGGGTTTCTTAACAATGCTGCCGGATGATACACCGCCATTGCAAAACGGCTATTCCATTTCAGCCATTCACCATGAATTCTGGTGATCCGGTATCCGTCCCCCATCATATATTTTAAGGCTGTTGATCCCAGAAAAACAAGTATTTCGGGATTGATGCATTCTATTTGTTTGAATAAATACTGAATACAGATTTTAGCTTCCTCTTCAAGCGGCACTCTGTTATCGGGCGGCCTGCATCGCACAATATTGCTGATAAAAATATGTTTTTCTCTTTCAAATCCACATGCATCCAGTATTTTATCAAGTAATTGTCCTGATTTGCCAACAAAAGGTCTTCCTGTATTATCCTCTTCTCTGCCCGGTGCTTCTCCAATAAAAAGCACTCCGGCTCTTGGATTCCCTTCCCCAAAAATCACATGTTTCCGCGATTGAGAAAGGGCACAACACCGGCAATGTTCTATTTCTTGTTTTAAATTTTCAAACTCACTTGTCATAATTGATCCTTTACTATGATTTCCAGTTCTTTTATAGAAGGGAAGTCATTGAAATGCCACTTATTTATGATCGTTCCATTCCTGATCAACACCAATCCCGGATTTGAACGCACAACAGTTTTTAACATTATCTCGTCAGCTGAATAAAAATTAAACGGTAACGAATACACTTTTTTATATTGTTCGATAATGCTACTCGTGGAAGCCGATGCAAAAAAGAAATTATAGTGATTTTGATCACAATAATCGAAAATTGGTATTAAAGCCTTCACACCTTCACTGTCCCCTTCTTCAAGATTATAGGTGATTGCCAGAAAGACATAGGAAGGGTCTTGAATAATCGAGTCTGTCACATCCTCACCTTGCATATTCGAAAATGCAAAATCATGTATTGGCGGGTGATATCCTTCCCGTATAAGTTCTGTTTTGGTTTCAACCCACTTCCATGTCGAGTCACCGATGGGCAAATTATTTATTGAAAATTCCTTTAGGATATCTCCTTTTTTATAGGTCAACACATAGGAGAAAGAATCTGCTGGTGCTCCAACAGGGACACTCATTCCTTCCGGGATGTTGTTTCCGGTTTTGTATGGTCTGAAATCCAGGGCCGGCAGATGCATGTATGAATAGGCTGACAACGTCACAAAGAACATTATGGCAACAGTCAAAATTCCACAACTTCGTTTTATCGTTGAAGGAAATACCATCGTTTTCCTAAACCGGAATACCACAATTACCAATGCCAGTATAATCAGATTTTTATAAAATGTCTGCCAGTTCGTCATCACCAGAGCATCGCCAAAACACCCACAGTCTGTAACAGGGTCATAGAAAGCCAGTATAAGTGTAAGAGGCGTGAAAAAACCCATATATACCAATGCTAACCGAATAAAAAAATGTGTAAAAACACCAAATATCAACGCCATCCCCAAAACAAACTCAGACATATTAAGCAGGATTGAAAATGCTAATGCAAAAGGGGTCAGGAACTCCATATGAAATGCCTGAAAATAATCCGTCAGCTTGTAAGTCGTTCCCAGCGGATCAACTCCTTTCACAAATCCGGAGAATAAAAAAACCAACCCCACAATGATCCTACATGTATGCAGAAGATTTTGTTTTACATTCTTTTTAATCATATCATCATATTGATTTTAAATTTACCATTGTTTTATTCCGCTTTTAGAGGAAAAGATCTGGAAACACTCAGCGTAAAAGCAATTCCGGCTCCCATTTGAGTTCCTTTAAAATATTGATAAAAAGGCACATCCACTATCCCGGATAAATACCAATTTTCAGCAAGTACATAATTCAACTGGGGTGCAATAAAAAATAATACCCCACCAGAGGATTCTTTTTTCATTCCCGATATTTTATCCTGACAACGAACCTCATTTCTTATCTGGATAATAGTGGTCCAGTCTCCTTTAAGCCATGAGAACATAAGATGTTTTGAAAAAAACACAGAACTGAAAATGGCTGTTCCCAAATGATAATCCTTATAATTTTTAAAATTTGTCTCTACCCGGTTTGTAAAAAAATAACGTGTCCCTTTTTCAGAATTTTCTTTCACCAGAGCCATGTTAAACACAAGCCCGTAGGCGCTTATTGTCGGCTGCAATTCCACAGGAAGTTCTACATGATCAACTTGCTGAGGGTTTCTTGAACAGGGAATCTTAACTCCTCCTGCCACTGAATAGTACAATCGCTTGTCATGGTTGACAAAAAGATTATATTTTGAAGAAATAACTATATTGGAAAATCCTTTTCCTGTCAGTTTAAACTCCGGTTCGGTATTGTACTTTTGTGATTTATTGAAATAATAACCTGATTCCATTTCCAACGTCAGCCGGTCACTAACACCATAACCAACCATTGTGGAGAGGTAGTTGTAATATGCTTTGGTAATAAGGTCAAAATCACTGTGGTTGTCCTTTTCATAGTAATGGGTACCTTCCCCATATTTGTAATACGACATAATCCTGATCGTCCCTTTTTCCAGAACCAGCAGATTATCTGTTCCTCCCACAGGATTGACAGAAGACAGACATTGCCCTGCCAATATCTGTGGTATTAAAACAATTGATAATAATATGATCCTTTTATTCAACAACAATAGTTATGGATTTTGATTTTGAATTATTATTTCCATCTACCACCTTACACGTCACCTGATTAGCGCCAATGTTACAGGGAGGAGATGTATAGATAACTTCTGATCCTGAATTTAAAATATCTCCTGCCGATGCTGTCCAGTGATATGTCAGATTATATCCTGAAGCCGTAGCAATTATTTTCGTGGTTTCGCCCGGGCTGATCGTATCATTCTCAGTCCATAACGAATCATATACCAGTGGCTGTCCATGATTATTTCCTCCTGGATCTTCTTCTTTGCACGAAAAGAAAAATACCAGAATGGTAAATGTGCTCATGATAAAATATTTCATATCGAATATTGATTATTGACTCCAACTATGTACCCGATCTCGTACACAACGTATTGAAAAAGCATATGACTTGGGAAACGTGTTCCATCTGCCTACATTTGGATCACCGGCACGAAGACATCTTCTCCAGGCATAGCTACCTGCTTCACTTGAAGTCCACATATACTCAT
>JBNKDZ010000431.1:0-8627 GCA_050288525.1 Cyclobacteriaceae bacterium | reverse complement strand
ATATTCCTTATTGTGGGTTAACCCGAATTAATCCGGGGGAATCTTACGCTTTGCCCTGTGCCCTATGCCCTGTGCCCAGACCGACATCTGCTCAGCCCCATTTCAGGGAAGCAAGTTTGTTGGTAAGGGCATCAATCAGGTAATCGACGTGCAGCTTTATGGATTTGGAATATTCTGTTTTTTCTTTATCCTTTAGATCTCCCTTGTTAAGCCGTTCTTTAACATCATCCAGCAGATCAATAAGTTCCTTCATTCCAAATGTGGCAATAATACTTTTCATTCGGTGCCGAAGTTGCCGGAACGTGATCAGGTCACTGTTATTAATGGCCAATAATACATGGTCGAGATTAATGGCAAACTCATCAATGGTCATTTTCAGAAAATCCTGATAACGGATCATATTGTTTAAAAACAGTTTATCTGTACGATCAAAGGTCACATTTCCCGGACTGAAATCCTGAATTTCTTTTTCATTTTCAAGCAATCGGGAATCATCAAAAGCGTCTTCAGAATTTGTGTATTCAATAATTTTTGATCTCAGGTTGTCAACATTAATTGGTTTAAGTATGATATCCTGCATACCTGACACAGCCACTCTGTCTTTGGTGGCGTTTGAGGTGCTTGCTGTAAGAGCCAGTATCGGAATATCCTTAAAGTACGTTCCTTCAATTTCCCGGATTTTACGGGTTGTCTCATAACCGTCCATACCCGGCATTTGGATGTCCATTAATACCAGATCATAGCTCATTCCCTGTAGCATATCAATGGCTTCATAACCATCATTGGCCATATCAATAGTGATTCCCCAGTCTCCCAGAATTTCTTCCATCAGGAACTGGTTGGTAGGTACATCTTCAACATAGAGCAGATGAAGATTCATTTTCCAGGTGATATGGCTGATGGTTGAGGAAGGAAGGCTGTTTACCGGCAGGGTGAGGTCCGCCTTTTTATAGGGGATGATTGTTGAAAACCTCGAACCTTTTCCCGGTTTGCTTTCCACCTGTATTTCTCCTTTCTGGATTTCAACCAGATTGCGTACTATGGAAAGTCCCAAACCCGTTCCTCCAAATTTGCGCGTAGTGCTTCTTGATGCCTGGTGAAAAGGATCAAAGATTTTATCCAGCTTGTTGGCAGGAATGCCTATGCCCGTATCCGTTATCTCAAAGCGGATATAGTACTTGTTTTTCTTTTCTTTATGCAGATCAACATTAATTGCGACACGCCCTTTTTCAGTAAATTTGATGGCATTAGCTACGAGGTTGTTCAGGATCTGGCTCAGCTTTATATAATCTCCGTTTATTACCATTGGCACATCTTCAGCGATATTTAGAGACAATGCAAGATCTTTATCAAGCACCATCGGCTTGTAGGTATTTTTAACATTTTCCAGTAATTCCTTTACGTTGAAATTAATTTCTTCAAGCTCAATTTTTCCGGATTCAATTTTTGAAAAGTCCAGGATATCATTGATGAGCGAGAGAAGGTTACTGGCAGAGAAATGTAATGTTTCCAACAATTTAACCTGTTCCTTTTTCGGTTTTCTTTTAAGCAATAATTCGGTAAGTCCTATTACAGCATTCATGGGAGTCCGGATCTCATGGCTCATGGCAGAAAAGAATTCATTCCGGGCTTTCATAACATTCTGATTCTCCCGCTCATAGTACTTGATCTTGTTGATGTTGGTGGAAATATTCAGTATATGGGTATCACCCTCATCTGTAAGGAAAGGTTTTTTTAGTGTCTGAAAGTAATTTATAACACCTTGATTATCAAGAATCTGCTCTTCAATAACAATTTCATCGCCAAGCCTGATGACTTTTTCCTCCATCTCTTTATATGCCTGTTCCTGATTTTCAGAAGCCGGGAACATATTTTTTTCCTTGCTTAACATTTCCTCCCTTGACAGTCCCACAAGATCAGATACGGCTTTATTGCAATAGATCATCTTTCCGCTTCCGTCACGAACAAAGATGAGGTTCGGATCTGTATCGAAAATTTCATGGATAAACTCCTTTTGACGTTCCAGCTCAATTTCAAATTTCTTTCGTTGGCTGATGTCGACCGATGTTGCGATACAAACGATTTTGCCATTATCCTGGATCTCCCTGCGGATTTTGGTGTCAAACCAAAGGTATTCACCCGTTTTACTTTTTTGTCTGAACGAATAGTAGCTAAACGGCTCTTTATGCTTGTTGTCTTTTACTAACTGCTCAATTACTTCATTCCGTTCATCCATATGGATCAGGTCGTACCAATCCTGCATGGACTTCAGGTCACCAACCTCATATCCAAGAAAATCTTTGATCGACGGACTCACATAGATCAATTCACTTTCGTCAAACATTATATTTATGTCATAGGCATTTTCGGCTAATAAACGATACAGTTTGTAGGTTTCTTCTTCCTGACTTGAATATGGGGTGACTACAAATAAAATGAGGTCATTTTCTCTCACTTTCAGTGATTTGACTTCTATTTTAAGCGGTCTCGGATCATTCAGACTTAAAAAATGACCATAGAAGATCAGCGAATCATAATTTTCTGATGGTATCAGTTTCAGGATCCGTTGACATTCCTTTTGGTCTTCATTATCCAGGAGTTTTATCAGATCCGAACCGGTTAATTGTTCCGGCAGAATATTTAAAACATTGCCGGTTGTTTGATTACAATATATTACCTTCCCGCGTACATCAGTAGTAATGATGGCTTCGTGTGAAGAGTCAACAAGCGCGGAAAGAATTTCCAGATCCATAAAGACAGACTGAAAAAATTATTAATTAGCTATTTGAAAAAATCAAATTATAAAAGATATGCCAGAATTTCTAATTATTTTTTATTGAAAGTTAAAATAAAGTAAGAATTGCCATATTAATTATTATTGTTTTTATATTTTTAGGTCTGCATATTAAGATAATTCATTCGGAATTACCATAGGATTGTGGATCGGACCTCTGATTTATTTTCCATTTTTTTATAAAGACAAACAACCAAAATTCTGTTCAGAAATGAAGTGGCAAAAATTTCCGTTTCTTCGTGTAACTCCTTGTTTCATATTGGGGATACTTATATCAGATACAATTGATACAAGCGCATTATTTCCTTATGCCTTGTTTTTAATACTTATTAGCATCTTATGGATAAACGTTTTATATAAATCTAAAAAATATTATTTTTCAAATAACAAGATTTTCCAAGGTGTTGTATTGTTATTTGCGTTTGTGGTTTTTGGGAATATTTGCAATAATATTCATGTCAAAAAGCAATATCCTGCATGCATAGCCTTACATTATGCCGGAATAACCTCGTACAAAGCGGAGGTACGTTCCAGGCTGAGCAGTAATAAAAACGAAAAATATATTGCAGAAATTCAGTCAATACGAGTAAAGAATAAATGGGTCAACACAAGCGGTAAAATTTTATTGTATAACCGGTCCAATGAACCTTTAAACTGTTTTACGACACTATTGATCAAGGGTTCACCTGAATGGATAAGCCAGGCGCAAAATCCTTATATGTTTGATTATCAAAAATATATGAAAAATCAAGGTGTTTACCTGAACGATCACCTTAATAATTACAACAACCAAGTACTAAAAAGGGTCTCTTCAGGGTCCTTATATTCGCCTTCATTACAGACACGGTCGTATTTGCAGGGAATCATTGAAACGTATATAACCGATGTTGATGCTCTTGCATTGATCAGTGCACTTCTTCTTGGTGACAAGCAATTTTTGGAGCCGGACCTGTTGGAAGATTTTAAAACAACAGGTGCTACGCATATCCTGGCCATATCAGGTCTTCATGTGGGTATTGTATATATGTTGTGCTCGTTTCTGCTTGGATTTCTTAAGAGAGGGAAACTAAAGTATCTGAATTTTTTTATTACAATATTGATTTTGTGGTCCTATGCTTTTGTGTCAGGATTGAGTCCGTCTGTTTTCCGGGCAAGTCTTATGTTTTCGGTTTTTTCATTTGGCACCGTTTTAAAACGAACACCAAACCCGTATAATTCCGTATTTGTTTCTGCCTTTTTGCTTTTAATATTTAATCCTCAGCTGATCTATTCCGTTTCATTTCAATTATCTTATACTGCGGTCCTGGGGGTTGTTCTGCTTTATAAATCTGTATACACTGTTTTTGTATTTGAATACCGGATATTCGATTATTTCTGGCGCATTACGGCAGTGTCGGTTTCGGTTCAGATAACCACGTTGCCCCTGGTTCTCTATTACTTCCATCAGTTCCCTGTCTATTCTTTTGTAACAAACCTGGTAGTGATTCCGGGGGCAGCCCTCATAATTACACTCGGGTTTATTATGATGTTAGCCTCCCCATTTGGACCTCTGGCTGAGATTATGGGCAAGGTTTTATCCTTTGTGGCTTCCCTTATGTACAAATTTATTTCGTTTGTTGCCGGTTGGCCATTTAATAAAATTGAAGGTATAGAACCGGTATCTGCCCAGGTGCTTGCCCTGTTTATCATTCTTGGATTGTTGTTGTATTTTTTGAAAACAAAAAAACTGAGGTATATGCTTTACGCAACAATTGGCGTGTTTTTATTGAGTAGTGTATCGGTTATGGATAAGAATGTTGATGCGCAACAAAAAATGATCGTTTTCTATAAAACCGATTCAAATCTGACCTTTGATGTTTTCACCGGTCTGATGGCACTTAATTTTAATGCTTCACGACAGCCCGATCATACAAAAGAGATGTATCAGATTGTGCCGGTAAGGAAGCATTTTAACATCGGGCAAACAACGTATATCAATTCAAATCAGCAGGATAAGGCATATGAAGTCTTTATGATCTCCGGGAAATCATTTTTATACTTGAAAGAACAACCAGCAGCGGATGCAGGATCCGTTACGATCAGAGTCGATTATCTTATTATCAGAAACGAACAAGTGATTCAACCGGAGATGCAAATTTATGCAGATAATGTCGTTGTTCTTGATCCTGCTCTTCCTGAGAATGCGATTCATTGGCTGGAATCACATTTTCCGGAAGCCACAATACATATTCTTTCTGAAGATCTGTTCCTGTCCTTTGATGATGCATAATTGCTTTCATGGTGCAATATTTTTCATCGACATTCTATAGTGCAATTAATTTCGTACCTTTGTGCCCTGAAACGAAAGAGAGGGGTATCGGATGATTTTTCATTGGAAATTCTTCATAGTTTTGCCGGTATTATTGTTTGTGTTTGAAACAAAAACAAATAATAAGGTGTTTATTAAGTCGTATGAAAGTTGCAGTCTATCGCAAAGAACATTTTAATGCAGCACATCGTTTACACAATGATGATTGGCCGGATAAAAAAAACAGTGAGGTATTCGGTAAATGCAACAATCCTAATTTTCATGGTCATAATTATACCTTGATCGTAAAAGTAATAGGAGAGCCTGATCCGGAGACGGGTTACGTTATGGATATGAAAATACTTAGTAAAATCATTTATGATGAGATCGTCGTCAGGTTTGATCATAAAAACCTAAATCTGGACGTAGATGATTTTAAAAAGTTAAACCCCACAGCTGAAAATATTGCTATAGTGATATGGCGTATATTGAGAAGAAAAATTGATAAGGAACTGGATATTAAAGTGATCCTCTATGAAACAGAAAGAAATTTCGTTGAATTCCCCGTTGGCTAACAATATGAGTGTTCATGATATGGGAGATGACCATGTAAGCACCTCCATTGACACTCCTATGCGTGAAGATGCTTTCGAGCTTGATGATGCTACGAAAACAGAAATGATAAGCAAGCATTTCAGAGAGATCATGGAAATACTGGGCCTTGATCTCACCGATGACAGTCTGAAAGGTACCCCTGACAGGGTGGCAAAAATGTTTGTTAAAGAGATTTTCAGCGGGCTGAACCCTAAAAATAAGCCTACCATAAAACTGTTTGAAAACAAATACCGGTATGACAGAATCCTGATTGAGAAAGATATTACAGTATATTCAAATTGCGAACATCATTTTGTGCCGATCATCGGGAAAGCTCATGTCGGATACATTCCAAATGAAAAGGTGGTGGGACTATCAAAAATAAACCGCATCGTTCAGTATTTTTCCAAACGCCCGCAGGTACAGGAACGACTTACCGTCCAGATTGGTAACGAGTTAAAAGCGATGCTGCAGACCGAACATGTAGCAGTGGTTATCGATGCCGAACATCTGTGTGTTCAGTCCAGGGGCATTCAGGACACATCAAGTAGTACCGTTACTTCGTTCTATTCAGGTAAATTTGAAAATGAAGAAACCAGAAAAGAATTTCTGGATCATATTTACAACCAAAAATAACCTGATTTAGTACCTTTATGGAATTGGTCTTTGTTCATAAACGGTAAATTCAGATAGTTTGAAAAACCAACCCATTACATTCGGCTTGCTGGCAGATTTGCAATATTGCGATGCCCCACCGTTTAAGGACCGATTTTACCGGAATTCATTATCCAAACTTAATGAGTCTCTGAAATTGCTGAAGGCTTCCTCTCCGCAATTTCTGATCGATCTGGGCGATCTGATCGATCATGATGAAAAGCATTTTGATGATGTGATCCATATGTACAACCAGGCAGATATTCCGGTTTATTTTACATTGGGGAATCATGATTATGAAGTCAGTGAGGCGTATAAATCAAAGGTACCTGCAAAACTCCATCTCCCGGAAAAAGGATATTACACCTTTGAAAAAGCGGGTTGGCAGTTTGTTGTGCTAAACGGAAATGAAATCAGCACCTACGCCAACCTTCCCGGATCACCGTTTTATCAGGAGGCAGCCTCCTTATTGGAAAGGATGGAAAGCGATAATAAAGTCAATGGCAAATTTTATAACGGAGGCATTTCCGAAGATCAGCTTGCCTGGCTAAGATCGATCCTTCAAAAAGCAGGGAAAGAAAATAAAAACGTTTTGATATTCTGTCATTTCCCGGTTTACCCTGCCAACAAACACAATCTCCTTAATGATATGGAAGTATTATCCGTATTGAAGGACTATCCTTGTGTGAAAGCCTGGTTCAACGGACACAATCACCAGGGAAATTACGGTTATTACGACAACATACATTTTATCAACCTCAAAGGGATCGTCGAGACCGAATCTGACTTGTCTTGTTGCATCGTCCGGTTATTTGATGACCGGATGGAAATAGAGGGGTTTGGGAGAGCAGAAAGTGGAAAGTTTAAAGTGTGAAAGTTTAAAGTGGGAGCACTGATTTTTCGGATTTAGGGATTACAGGATTTTTAATTTTACCCTTGCATGGGTTAACTTTTAGTGATACCAACCTGACAGCGTCCTAAGAGCTGTCAGTAGTGCAATATGTGGAAAGTAAAAAGTAGAAAGTAAAAAATGGCACTTATCTTTTTGGCTTGTGAGAAATAAAGCTGTTATTTTAATCGGAATGTTAATAATCATGAAATGCATATTGTAAAATTATTTTTTACCGGAAAAGGAGTAGGAACCGACGATTTTTTTGAGTTTGCAGATTACTATTTTCAGTCGCTTTACGGATCAAAACAAATAATCAATGAAGAATGGCAGTATGAATCCATTGGAAATGGTCTCAGTGTCAATTTGTTTTGTCCGGAAAAGGACTCATACAAAACAAATAATACCACCAAATATGGAAATCAATGGAAAAATCGAATTGAAAATGAATTGAATTGTCAAATGGAATTCCGTTATCTGGGACTAGACCCGGAATTTGGAGAAACATCAATTCCTGAAAAGAGTGACTTTTTTATTCTGAAATCTGCACGTTTTTCTCCTTTGATAGAAGGCAGTTCACTCAAACAAATTCCTTTATATAAAATTCCATATACCTATCGAGACAGGGAATGTTATAATGATATCAACTTCTGGGAAAATAATTACGTACGAATTGAAGGACTTTGGTTTAATGGAGCAGTGGGGGAAAGATGGGCTCAAAATCAACTTCAGAACCATAACAGTGAACTGAGTAAACAAGGGATTGATTGTTGTAAGAAAATTGAAGAGGTTACCGGAATTCCTACGTATTATTTTCTGTTCAATTACAGATCCTGGGGACGGAAAAAAGACCGGGAACGAAAATGTCCCAATTGCGGAAACGATTGGTTTATTGACGGTTCTACCTTTAACGACTATTATGCTTTTAAATGTGATACATGTAGATTAATATCAGAACTGTCTTCGAATAAATAAAATATCATAGGGCTGGACAAAACCAAGTGTTTTTCAAATCAATTTTTAATTAAGGGCAGGGGAGTGAATTCAGGATTCCGTTTGATATATGCTCACTTTGAGGAGGAAGACGGGATTGTACTTATCGAATTATATTATAAATCTCAAAAGGAAGTTGAAGACAGGAAGCGGATTTTAAACAACTTTTGATAGATTTTCATGATTTTAGTCTGTCATAGTTTCAAGATCAGAAAAAAGCAGATCAGTGCTAATATATGACGTGGCCATTATGAATAATTCATGAGCAGTTTCCAGAGCAATTTCAATTCGGTTTTTTTTCAGTTTGGCTTCTCTGGCGGGCAAAGATCTACGGGTTTTTTCTGCAACTATATCAAGAGCAATATCATATGTATGGTCTTTAATTGCTTCATTATATATCCTATCAGCATTAGGAT